>JAZQZO010000349.1:0-5081 GCA_045634065.1 Acutalibacteraceae bacterium | reverse complement strand
GAAGGGTCTTAGAAAACTCGAATATCGCGGTTATGACTCATCTGGTATCGCTCTGATAAAAGGAAATGAGATACTCACCCTTAAGCGTCAGGGCAAAATACGAGAACTTGAAAGCGCCGTATCCCCTGAGCTTTTCGCTTTCTGCGGCATAGGTCACACCCGTTGGGCGACTCACGGCAAACCCTCTCAGAAAAACGCTCACCCCCATCTGAGCAGAAAAGGTATCTTCGCAGTGGTTCACAACGGTATTATAGAAAACTCCGAAAGCATAAAACAAAGCCTTGCGAAAGAGGGATTCAGTTTTGTTTCAGACACAGACACCGAGGTCGTCTCTCAGCTTTTAGAGAGAAATTATAAGGATGATATATCTCTTTGTCTCAGAGAAACCGTCAAAGCTCTTGAAGGGTCATTTGCCCTTGCAATTATTCACAAAGACTATCCGAAAACTATATACTGCGTGAGGAAAGACAGTCCCCTTCTTATATCCCAAAATAGTTATGGCAGTTTTGTTTTCTCTGATGCTGTGGCAGTTTCAGAATATTGCGACAACTATTACAGCCTTGGTGATTTCGAATTTGCTGAGGTAACAGCCAATAACATCCATTTTTTCGACATAGACGGCAACACCCTTAGCAAGACTCAAAAAAACATAGTCTGCAAATGCGACGACAGCGAAAAAAAAGGTTTTCCGCACTATATGCTCAAAGAAATCTACGAGCAGCCTCTCGCCTTGAAAAAAACTCTTGAGGCTTACACAGACGGTACCAGAATCAGCTTTCCGCTTGCACCGATGAACGAAAGTTTTGTAGGCAGCATAGACAGAATTCATATTGTCGGCTGTGGCTCGGCATATCACGCAGGAGTTTACGGCAAATATATCATCGAAGAGCTTACAAACATCAGCACCACTGCGGAAATAGCCAGTGAGTTCCGTTACGGCAGGGTACCTCTGAGTGAGAGAAGTCTAGTCGTTGTTATCAGCCAGAGTGGTGAAACTGCAGCCTCTCTGGCAGCTCTCAGAAAAGCTAAAGACAGCGGTGCGAAAACCCTCAGCATTATCAACACCTGTGGCAGTACAATGGCTGAGATTTCGGATATGATTATCTACACCAAGGCCGGTACCGAGGTCTCTGTTGCCACAACTAAGGCTTATCTTTGTCAGAATGCAGTACTTTATCTTTTAGGAGTGTTTATCGCAGAAAAGTTGGGCAGGTTATCTCTTGCTGAGTACAAAACACTCATTGATGATATCATAAGTATAAGCGGAAAAGTCGAAAATGAGCTGAAAGTCAGAGAGCAGATTTTTCCTGTGGCACATAGCCTCAAAAATGCTGAACATATCTATTTCATAGGCAGAAACACCGACTATGCCCTGGCTCTCGAAGGCTCACTTAAGCTCAAAGAAATCAGCTATATCCACTGCGAGGCTTATCCTGCCGGTGAGCTCAAACACGGCACAATTTCCCTCATTGAAAAGGGTACTCCTGTAGTCGCTGTGTGTCTGAGAGAAGACATTCTAAAAAAAACTCACAGCGGAATTAAAGAAGTCAAGGCTCGCGGTGCTAGAATAATTGCCGTTACCCGCGAGGAGTTCAAGGGCTATTTTGACGACAGTGATACTCTCATAACTGTGTCTTCTCAGGTCACTGATAGGCTTTCACCTCTTATTGGTGCAGTGCCGCTGCAACTTCTCAGTTATCACACGGCTGTGGATAAGGGCTGTGAGGTGGATAAACCTCGAAATCTCGCTAAGTCCGTGACGGTGGAATGACAGTGCCGAAGGCCAGGGCGGCTCCATTAAAATCGCCTTGCGATTTTACGGCTGCGCAGCAGCCGACCCGAAGGCACTTCGGGTATGGAGCCGCCTACCCGCCCTTTGGAAAAATCCTTACTCTTTTATTTAATTTTGTGTTAATACAGTTGAATTTTCTTCGGTAATAAGGTATAATTTCTAAGAATGGATTATTATGATTATTTTTCAGGGAGTGGATAAAATGTCTGATATTAATTTTACCGTTACCGAACGCGGATATGAAATCACAGAGGTTAATAAATATATTACAATGATTCAGCAGGAATATGCCAATGCAGTTGCCTGGGGCGAAGAAATGGAAAGAAAATATGAAGAACTTAAAAAGAGCATTCACGACTACGGTCTTTTCTTCACAATCAGCGAAGAAAACCAGAATGAAGTAATCTCCAATGTCTTTGCAGAACTTTCCAAAACCGTTGCTCAGTCAAAGGCTGAAGCTGACCGTAAGAGCCGCGAGATTATCGAAAATGCCAATATACAGGCAAGAGAAATCAAGCGTAAAGCTATGGAAAACGCTGTTGAAATCAGAACACAGAACACAACTATTATGAACAACCTCAAAGCAGTTAACGAAATGATAAATGTCGTTGTGGAAAAGGGTCTTCAGTATTAATTCCCGAGCCACCTTAATATGAAGGAAGTGATATAATTTGGCTAACTACAGACCTAAAAGTCTAAGCGAGCTCAACAACGTTTATGATAAAGCTATGCGTGCCGAAAAAGCCATTAAAGAAGGCTCCGGTTTGCTCAGCGCCACGGAAAACGAAACAACTCCCCAAAATGAAAATATATTTTTACAACTTGAAACCAAGGCTGCAGAAGCAGACAAAAGCCAGGTTTTTGATCCTGATATCACAAATATTGCCAATGACTTTTTAAAGCGCTATGCTCAGCCTGAAAAACCAAAGGTTGTTCCCAAAGAAATCAAACGCCCTGCTCCGTCAATTCAGAGTGTTTATCATACTCCTGTCAAATCCAAAGAAGAAAAGCAGGATGTTTCATTAAATCTTGGCAACAATTTTGCTTCAAGTGTCGATGCACCAAGTGTTCCTTTGCATAAGCCTTCTCCTACAATGCCGGTTATAGAGCAAAGAGAAGTGCAGGAACCTGAAGTTCCTGACACACAGACGGAAACTGCTCCCGAATCCGACATTCAGGAACTGACTCCCGTTCACGCTGAAACAAGCGGCACCCCTGCCGTTGTACCACCGGCAGTCGCTAAAGCAGAGGCTTCATCACCCGCATCCGCAGGTTATACTCCCCCGAATAATGTTCCCTCCAGAGTGCGCATCACAAGCACAGAAAGAAGCGAACTTATGGAAGAGTATCTGCGAGTTATGTCTGATGACTATGATGACGAGCCCACATATAAAAAGCCCAAGTTCAGCTTTTTCAAGAAGAAAAAGAAGTATGAAGAAGATTATGACGAAGAGACTTCCGCAAGCCTTTATGAGGAACTTCCCGAAGAAGAGGACTCTGCCGAAGATGAAGTTCCCGTTGTTCCCTTTGACAACTCAGATGTAAAATACACTGACGAATATTCAAATTCAGCGCAAGAAACACCTGAAGAGAATATGGGCATTTACGACTATATTCAGGCAGACTTCGACTATGATGACGATGAAGACGACACTCTCGATGTGTCCACATCCTTTCCAAAATCCGAAGTGCAGGTAGCCTTTACAGAAGAAACAGCTCAAGAAGAAGACGTTCCCTCTGAAGAAGCCGAATCTTTCTCAGAACATAGCACTTCGGACTCTGCCGAAGAGGAACCTGAAGAAGCAATACAGGAAGTTTCCACAGAAATTTCAGAAGATGTTGAAACTGTAAAAGTTGTTGAAGAAACTCAGGAAACAGCAGAAGATGTAGTTTATCCCACAGAAGAAGCTGAAGAGGAAGCACCTTACGATGCACCTCCAAGCGATATGGTTTTCGAGGATATTTTCTCTGTAAGCGATGAAAGCAAGAGAAGTCACACAGGCGGCAACTGGGAAGAAGTGTTCGGCGAAAATTTTACACCTGACAGCAGTGAAGAAACCGAACCCGAAGTTATTATCCCAGAAGAAGCTGATGAAACAGTCGAAGCTCTCGCAGAAGAATATCAGCAAGAAGCCTTAGCGGACTACGTCGCATACGAAGAAAACTCTGAGGATGAAGATACAGAGGCAGACTACGAATACGATGAAGAATGCGAAGAGAAGAAGTCAAAAGGCTTCCTTAAATTTCTTATGATTTTCGTCAGCGTGCTTTGCTTTGCAGGTGCTGTAGCTACAATTCTGATTTCATCTTTTATAGGCGTCAACTCCGGAAAACTCATCGCCGACAAATACAGAGCTTTCAGCGTTTTAGGATCTATCGCTGAAATAGATCTCACAAAAGGCGACCTTGTTATAACAGAAAACGTCTATGCTCACACCGACGACCTTTATGTTTATACCGATGAGTCATCTGAAAATTATAATTTCGGCAAAGTTACAGCCGCTTCTCTTAATCTTACCGGAGATTACATCTATGTAACTCAGACCAATAACGGCACTTCTCTCATTAACCGTGACAGAAGTATGGGTGTCGTTATTGCTACATACGGCAGTATAGGCAGTGTGCTTTCAGTCATTTGCGATTATGCTCTCTTTATTGCAGGCGCTCTTCTTATTATTGCAATAGCAGCAATAGTCTGCTTCATCCTGATCAGCAAAAAAAATGCAGCCAAAGACAACACTACAGTTTTCGTATATGAACCCCATTATAACGATTCTGAGAGAGATGATGACGGCAACAACCCTGAGCGCAACAGCGAAGAGTACGATGACGAATATTACGACTATGATACCGACGGTATCGAGCAGGGACTTTTCAGCGACATTTAATGAGAATTCTGTTACAAAGGTTTCAATTTAGACATATTCTCATTTTTTGTTGACTTTTAAAATACACTCGTGTAAAATGATAGTGCAACGGTATGGTTCTGTTGCACTATTTTATTTGATTAAAATTTGCTTTTCAGTTTATACCACAGAAAGGATTTCTCGGTTTTCTATGCCGGGTCTGGTGATAAAGATGGAAAATAAAAAGAAGAAAGTTTTGCTTGTTGTCAACCCCTGTGCAGGTAAGACAAAATCAAGAATAAGCGCAGAAGAAGTAATGAGCAAATTCCCCGAAAGCGATTACGAATTCACAATGAAAGAAACCACTTGCCGTGGTGATGCAACAAATATCGTAAAAACTCAATCAGAAGGCAGTGATCTTGTTGTTTGTTGCGGCGGTGACG
>JAZQZO010000348.1:0-7945 GCA_045634065.1 Acutalibacteraceae bacterium | reverse complement strand
TAATCATTTTTTTGTCGGTACTTCCTACATTATCCCTATCTATCACTGTGGACTCCATAATTTCAGGAGTGTCGATTAAATTGTCCGTTGTATCCTCTTCGGCAGAGTACTGTGCAGTGGTTGTGCTTATAATATTATTGCCCTGTCTGCCACACGAAACAAAGCTCAGGCACAGGATAAAGGAAAGTATAATTGCAGTAGTTCTTTTCATATTTCTAACCCCTTTGACATTATGTACCTCGGCAGGCTATTGCCCACCGATGTTAAGTTTCAAGGGTATTTCACCTGAACATATACTTGACATCGCCCATAATACTTTCCATATTTTTAATAGCTTTTCGGGCTGTTTTCTTGGCACTTCTTCTCATCATACTGCCGGCCATTGCACCTTTGAGATATGCCGTTGCACCACCCACAGCCATACCGATACCGATGCCTGTCATAATGCTTTTCATCATAGCTTTTCTCTCCCGTCTTTTTTTGTCCAAGAGGACAAAAATATTTTTAAACAAACTAAATTTTTTATACTGCATAAATTTTAACATTTGTATTTCAATTTATGCAAAGAGATGCTATAATGTGTCTCGGATTACACTTTGGGAGGAAGTCAAAATGTCAAAACTCAACATAGTTCTCGTTGAACCGCAGATACCTCAGAACACCGGCAACATTGCACGCACCTGTGCTGCAACGGGAGCATCTCTACACCTTGTAAAGCCTATGGGTTTCACCGTTGACGATAAAAAATTAAAGCGAGCAGGCCTTGATTATTGGTACCTTTTAGATATCACCTATTATGATAGTCTGCAAGATTTTTTTGATAAGAATAAAAACGGCAAGTTTTTCTATTTCACAACCAAAGGTCAACATATTTATTCTGATGTTACTTTCCCTGAAAATTCATATATAGTTTTTGGCAGAGAGGATGCAGGTCTGCCTGAGTCACTTCTGAAAGACAATCCCGACACCTGCCTTCGTATGCCTATGATTGGCGATGCCAGGAGTCTCAACCTTTCAAACACAGTTGCAATTGCCACTTATGAGGTGCTTCGTCAGTGGGGATTTCCCGAGCTTCTGTGCAGTGGAGAACTTACAAAATATCAATGGTGAGAGTGATTGCGTTACATTAAGGCGAACAAGTTGATTACTGCCCGCCTTTTTAATTTTAGTGCTGCAATGTTTATTTTAGTTTTGATGTGTAGGTGGGTCGCGGCTCCGTTGCCGAATGAAATTCGGCACGAGGACGCTTTCAGTGTCCTCGGAAATCGCTTCGCAATTTCACGGAGCCGCAACCGCCCTTTACCGCAAACCAATAAAATAGACGAGGAGAAATCAATCTCCTCGTCTTAACTTTATTTTGATTCTGAACTTTCCTGCGCCATAACCTTTGTCGGCGATTTCCACAAATCAATAATGCCCTCATCGTTGAGAAGCTTGAGCATAATTGCAATAATCGGCAATACAAATACACCAAGCACACCGATAATCTTTAGACCGAGATACATAGCTATAAGTGTAACAAAGGGCGGAAGTCCAAGCTGACCTGCAACCAACTTCGGCTCAACAATCTGTCTGATAACAGTTACCGTCGCATAAAGAACAAGAAGTCCGATGCCCATACCGTAATTGCCTACAATGAAACTGTATGCAGCCCAGGGAAGAACGATAGTACCTGTGCCGAGGACAGGGATAACATCAACTATCGCAGTAACAACGGCAATAACTGCAATATAGTTTGAACTGAAAAGCCCTATCATCTTGAGTATGGTAAGACCGATGAACACCTCTGTAAAAGTAACAAGCATAATAAGAGCATAGGCCTTTGCCATTTTACCCAGATTCATTTTAAGGAGTGTCTTCGCTCTTGTCAGGTCTTTTCTCTTTTCCTTCGGGAACTGACAGTAAACAAATCTGACAATCAGATCATAGTCCGCAGTCATAAAGCAAGCAAGGACTATTGTTACAACAACGCTGATAATTATTGAGGGTATGCGGCTGGCTGTTGAAATAACACCGGTGATGGGAGTTGTAATCCAGGAAAGATCAAACATACTTGACAGACCGCCTAACTGTTCGGGCAATTCTGTGTTGGTACCGGCTATAAATTCACGAAGCTGAGTAAACAGAGCCGTGATGCTTTCTGTAGCTGTTTCACTAATAAATTCAGGAAGTTTGCCAACAACACTGAGAATGAACGTTTCGATAGTGTTGACAATTGTATCAAGGTTGCTGAACTGCACCGTTACATAGTCAATGAACCCTTTTATTTCTTCTGCAGCTCTTACACCTATGAGCACCACGATAGCTGCAGTCACAAGCATAAGTCCAAAAACACAAAGGGTTGAAGCAAAACCTTTTTTTATAGGCGTCTTTTTGATAATAAAATTCTTTGGTCGCTGAAGAAAAACAGCCACAACAAAAGCAAAGACTATAGGAAAGCACACACCAAAAGCGTACTTATAAAAAAGAAAGGCGAGAACAAGAAGCATTGCATAGAATATAACATTGATTATAAGTTTTCTTTTTTTCTCTGTATCTGCCATACAAACACCACCCCATCAGAAATTAGGAATATTGAATTATGAATTCGGAATTGCGTTTAAGTTTAGCCGAAACGGTAAATATATACCCGCACGGTAAGTAACAATAACTCGTTTTTATGCAAGATTCCCTTTACATTAATAATTATACTAACCTATCAGTCATAAAAAATCAATGGATTTCACAAATTAAAGAAAGTTTTTTAACAAAAACCCTTTAAATCATTAAAAAAATGTGATATTATATGGTGTATATTTTCGCACTGTTAAGTGTAGAAAGGTAGTGAAAAGATATGAATATAGCTATTTTAGGCTTTGGTGTTGTCGGTTCAGGCGTGGCTGAAGTTATTAAAAGCAACTCGGATTCAATTTTAAAGAACAGCAACGTCTCTTTAAAGGTCACCCGTATCCTCGACATAAGAGATTTTACAGGTAACGAATACGAGAATATAATTACCAAAAGCTTTGACGATATTCTCAATGATGATTCAATCGGCATCGTTGTTGAAACAATGGGCGGTGTTAAACCTGCTTTTGATTTTGTTCTTGCTTGTCTCAACAAGGGTAAGCACGTTGTTTCGTCAAATAAAGAGCTTGTTGCAACCAAGGGCTATGAGCTTCTTGAAGCAGCTAAGAAAAACAATGTCAACTTCCTTTTTGAAGCTTCGGTAGGTGGCGGCATCCCCATCATCAGACCTATGAGCCGTTGCCTGGCAGGTAATAAAATTTCAGAAGTTGCAGGTATTTTAAACGGAACATCTAACTTCATTCTTACTAAAATGATAGTAGACGGAATGAGCTTTGACGATGCGCTTAAATTGGCTCAGGATAAGGGCTATGCAGAAAAGGATCCCACTGCCGATGTTGAGGGTCTCGACGCTATGAGAAAAATCTGCATCCTCGCTTCACTCGCCTTCGGCTATCACTTATATCCCGACGGAGTTTACAGTGAGGGTATTTCAAAGATCACTCTCGAGGACGTAGCCTATGCCGCATCCTATGACAGCGTAATCAAGCTTATTGCTATGACAAAGAAGCTCAGCGATGACAAGATTGTTGTTATGGTATCTCCCCGTCTTGTTAAAAACGAAAGTATGCTTTCAGGCGTAAACGGTGTGTTCAATGCCTGTCTCGTACGCGGTGACGCTACAGGCGATGTGCTTATGTACGGTAAGGGTGCAGGCTCACTTGCAACAGCTTCCGCAGTTGTCGGTGACGTAATCGATTGCGCTTCCTACGATACCGACAGAAAGTACTTCGGTTGGGACGACAAGAAAGAAAACTATCTTGAGGATTATCTCAACTGCGAAACTGCCCTTTATGTAAGAGCTGCAGGCACTGACAAGGATACTGTTACAAAAGCCTTCGGTGAGGTAACCTTCCTTGAAAGAGAAAATCAGCCTGAGGGTGAAATCGCTTTTGTTACACCCACAGCTAAAGAAAAAGAACTTCGCGACACTCTCGCAGGTCTCAATATGACTGTTCTCGGCATCATCAGAACAGCCGACTATTAATCAGCAAATTTTATTTTCAAATAAATCAGGAGGATTTATATGTCACTCATAGTACAGAAATTTGGTGGCTCCTCTGTTGCAAATGCAGAAAGAGTCATGAATGTTGCCCGTATTATTACAGACACATATAAAGAGGGTAACAATGTTGTGGTTGTTGTTTCAGCTCAGGGCGACACCACAGACGATTTAATCGAAAAAGCAAACGAAATCAACCCCAAGGCATCCAAGAGAGAAATGGATATGCTTCTCACAGCAGGTGAACAGATTTCAATCTCACTTCTTGCTATGGCAATCGAAAGCCTCGGCTATCCCGTTATCTCACTCTTAGGCTGGCAGGCAGGTTTCGAAACCAACTCAGCTTACGGCTCAGCAAGAATCCGCAAGATTAACACCGAGCGTCTTCAGAGCGAGCTCGACAAGAGAAAGATTATCATCGTTGCAGGTTTCCAGGGTCTTAATAAGTACGACGACCTCACAACCCTCGGCAGAGGCGGTTCAGACACAAGTGCTGTTGCTATTGCTGCTGCTCTTCACGCTGACCGTTGTCAGATCTTCACCGACGTTTCAGGTGTGTACACTGCCGACCCCAGAAAGGTTGCAAATACTCAGAAGCTCACAGACATCACCTATGATGAAATGCTCGAATTCGCAACACTCGGCGCACAGGTACTCAACAACCGCAGCGTTGAAATGGCAAAAAAATACAATGTAGAATTAGAAGTTCTCTCAAGTTTGGTTAGAGAACCCGGTACTATAGTCAGAGAGGTAGCTAAAATGGAAAAAATGTTAATCAGAGGCGTAACAAAAGACACAGACATCGCCAGAATTTCAGTTGTTGGTATGAAAGACATCCCCGGCAACGCTTTCAAAATGTTCTCAAGACTCGCCCAGAAGAATATCAACATCGACGTTATTCTTCAGTCAGTAGGCCGTGACGGCACAAAGGATATCTCCTTCACTTGTGCTGCTTCACACGCTGAAGAAGCTGTTGAAATTCTCAACGATATCTTCTCAATGGAAGGTGCAGTTGTTTCAAGTGACCTGACCGTTGCTAAAATCTCAATCGTTGGCGCAGGTATGCAGTCTCACTCAGGCACAGCTTCAAAGATGTTCGGCGCTCTCTATGAGGCAGGCATCAACATCAGTATGATTTCAACAAGCGAAATCACAATCAGCGTTCTTATTGACAAAGAACTTGCTGACAAGGCTGTTTCGGCTGTTCACGCTGCATTCTTCGGTTAATAGTGTAAAGGCTGCTACGCAAGTGGTAGCCTTTTATTAGTTAGGATAAGAAACAGCGCGTTTTTGGTCACTTTTTTGGCGCTAGCAAAAAGTGACGCCCCGCGGCGAGCGAAAAATTGAAGAGATGTGAAAAAATGTCAAAGAGTATTGAAGAGATGATATTCGAATATAATAAACGATTTCTTCATTCAGAAGAAAATGAAGAATTAATACTTTCAATCTGTTTTGCATCAAGTAGGATACAATGTAAATTCAGCTAATAATTTATCTACCGAACAAAGACGAGAAATTTTAAAAAGAGTTGTTGATTATGGTTTATATCCAACAAATTATTTGTGTTGTTTCCTAGATCATCTTATAAATAAAAATCTAAAAGCAGTTACAAGCGATATGTCTTCTGCTATTAGTAAATGGCAAGCCGATAGAGATTATATTGCTAATTATAATATAGAAAATTGCAAACAAGTTAATACTAAATCTTTCTATAACACTAAATACGAATATTATAAAAACGACAAATCTAACACTTGATTTCGCAGGGTTTCACCCCGCACCCCACAAGCTTTTGAAAAAGCTTGACCAAAACTTTCCTTATTAAGGAGTTAATTATGAAAACAACTAAAAAAGGTATGCTGAAAAAACACTTCATACCATACTTCAAAAAACATAAAGCAGTCCTTGCCCTGGACCTTTTCTGTGCAGCTCTCACAACAGGCTGTGAAATAGTCCTTCCGATGATTGTCCGCGAAATCACAAGCATCGCAACTACGGACATAACCAAACTCACCCTTGAGCTCATTCTCACCCTCACAGCCGTCTACGTCGTACTCAAGCTCATAGATATGGCGGCAGGCTATTATATGATTTATATCGGCCACGGGATGGGTGTTAAAATTGAAAAAGATATGCGCGAGGATATGTTTGCACACCTGTTGACAGTACCATTCAGCTATTTCGACAAGACCAAGGTCGGTCAGCTTATGTCGAGAATCACAACTGACCTTTTCGATGTGGTTGAGTTTGCTCACCACTGCCCCGAAGAATTTTTCATCGCTGGCATCAAGGTTACTGCATCATTCATTATTCTTGCAGGTATTAACCCTTTGCTGACAGTTTCAACCTTTATTGCAATTCCCATTATCTTCTACGGTTCCCTTTATTTCCGCCGTAAAATGAGAAGAATATTCAAGGAAAGAAGAGTCATTGCAGGTGAAGTCAATGCTCAGACAGAAACCTCTCTTCTCGGCATCAGGGTAGTGAAATCATTTGCTAATGAGCAGACGGAAACCGACAAATTTAACGCCAGAAGCACTGAATTTGCCCAAGTACAGAAAGACTCATATAAATATATGGCAATGCTTAACTGTGTTGTGAGAATGTTTGACGGTCTTATGTATGTGGTTATGATTCTCCTTGGCGGTTACTTCCTTATGACAGGCAAAATCACTGCCGCAGATATGACAGCTTATCTGCTCTATATCGGTATGCTTATCGCAGCTATCAAGAGAATTGTTGAATTCACAGAGCAATTTGAAAAAGGTATGACAGGTATAGAGCGCTTTGCTGAAGTTATGGAAGTGCCTTCAGAACCAGGCTATAACTCCCCCGATACTATCGAAAGCATCAAGGGTGATATCAACTTTGAAAATGTGACCTTCAGCTATGAAGAAGAAAAAGGCGACGTACTTGCTAACCTTAACCTGACTATAAAGCAGGGCGAAAATATAGCTATTGTTGGCCCTTCAGGCGGTGGTAAGACAACAATGTGCAGTCTGATTTCCCGTTTCTACGAGCTTAAAGAGGGTAAAATCACAATCGACGGCAAAGATATCAACGACATCAACCTCCACTCTCTGAGGCAAGCTATCGGCGTTGTTCAGCAGGACGTTTATCTCTTCTCAGGTACGGTTATTGAAAATATTCTTTACGGTGCTCCCACAGCCACACGAGAAGATGCTATGGAGGCCGCTAAACGTGCAGGCGCTCACGATTTCATTATGAGTCTGCCTCAGGGTTATGATACTTATATCGGTGAACGAGGCGTTATGCTTTCGGGCGGTCAGAAACAGCGTATAAGCATTTCCCGTGTGTTTATCAAGAATCCACCTATTATCGTGCTTGATGAGGCGACGTCGGCTCTTGATAATGAAAGCGAGCAATATATCAAACATTCACTTGCTGAGCTGACCAAGGGCAGAACAACCTTTACAATCGCTCACAGACTTTCAACTATCAGAAATGCGACTCGCATTATTGTTCTGACGGACAAGGGCATCGAGGAGCAGGGCACACACGAGGAGCTTCTGAGTAGGAGTGGAATTTATAAGAAACTTTATGATATCAGCGTGGATTTGGAAAGTTGATAAGTTCGCATTTTTAGTAACTTTTTGTGCACCAGCAAAAAGTTACGCCACGCGGCAAGCGACAAAAAATTAAAGTAGCAGATTTTTGGTCTGCTACTTTTATATATAAATAAAAAAAGTCCAAATCTTACGACTTGGACTTTTTTGGAGCGGATGACGAGGCTCGAACTCGCTACCTCCACCTTGGCAAGGTGGCGCTCTACCAGATGAGCTACATCCGCATATTTGGTGCCTCCGGTCGGAATCGAACCAACGACACGTGGATTTTCAGTCCACTGCTCTACCA
>JAZQZO010000347.1:0-4806 GCA_045634065.1 Acutalibacteraceae bacterium | reverse complement strand
GGTGAGGACCTGCTGATAAAATACAGTGAAGACACATCGTCAAGAGTGATGATTTACCGTTTCCCTAACATCTTTGGCAAATGGGCAAGACCAAACTATAACAGCGCAGTTGCGACTTTCTGTCATAACACTGCAAATGGTTTGCGTATAACTGTCAACGTCGAAAGCACTGTTCTGGAGTTGTTATATATCGACGACCTTGTGGAAGAAATGATTCTTTGCCTTAAGGGACAGGAGCACAGGACCACAAAGTTTTCACGCTTCTGCACAGTACCTGTGACTCACAAGGTGACTTTGGGTGAGATTGTCAATCTTCTTGAGTCTTTCAAGACTTTCCCTGAGACTCTTATGATGCCGTCAATTGAGCAAGGCTCCTTTAGCTACAAACTCTACTCAACCTACCTTTCATATCTGCCTAAAGAAAAGGCTAGCCACGGCTACGACACCAAAAGCGATTCACGAGGGTCTTTCACGGAGATAATGAAAAGCATCGACAAGGGTCAGTTCAGTGTCAATGTGTCACTGCCCGGTGAAACCAAGGGCAACCACTGGCACCACAGCAAGTGGGAAATTTTCCTTGTTGTTTCAGGCAAGGCACTGATTAAAATGAGAAAAATCGGCTGTCAGGAGACGGCAGAGTACGAAGTAAGCGGTGATAAACTGCAGGCTGTCTATATGCTTCCCGGGTATACTCACAGCATAACAAATCTGTCTGACAGTGAAAATCTTGTAACTCTTATGTGGGCAAATGAGACTTTTGATCCAAACAGACCCGATACATATTTTGAAGAAGTATAAGGTGATATTATGGAAATGAAACTTGATTATTCTGATATCAATTTCAAAAATAACGGCAGACTCAAGCTCCTTATTATCGTTGGCACACGCCCCGAAATTATCAGACTTTCAGCCGTAATAAAGAAGTGCCGTAAATATTTTGACTGCGTTCTTGCACACACAGGTCAGAATTACGACTATAACCTCAACGGCATATTCTTCCGTGACCTTTGTCTCGATGAGCCTGAGCTTTATATGAACGCTGTGGGCGATGACTTGGGTGCCACTGTGGGCAATATCATCAACTGCTCATATAAGCTGATGAATCAGATTAAACCTGACGCTCTTCTCATTTTAGGCGATACCAACTCCTGCCTTAGTGCAATTGCGGCAAAGAGACTGCACATTCCTATCTTCCATATGGAAGCAGGTAACCGCTGCAAAGACGAGTGTCTGCCCGAAGAGACAAACCGCAGAATAGTTGACATTATCTCAGACGTCAATCTCGCATACTCCGAGCACGCAAGACGTTATCTACACGAATGCGGTCTGCCAAAAGAGAGAACTTATGTTACAGGTTCACCAATGGCAGAGGTGCTCAGAGAAAACCTTCCGAGCATCGAGAAGTCTGATATTCTCAATAAGCTCAACCTCAAAGCGAAAAACTACATTCTTCTTTCTGCTCACAGAGAGGAGAATATCGACAACGATAAAAACTTCATTTCTCTTTTCACAGCTATCAACAAAATGGCTGAAAAGTACGATATGCCTATTCTTTACTCCTGCCACCCGAGAAGCAAAAAGCGTCTCGAAAACAGCGGTTTCAGCCTAGATGGCAGAGTTATTCAGCACGAGCCCCTCGGCTTCCACGACTATAACTGCTTGCAGATGAACGCTTATTGTGTTGTTTCCGACAGCGGTACTCTGCCGGAGGAATCAAGTTTCTTCACATCCATTGGCAAAAGCTTTCCGGCTGTTTGTATCAGAACATCAACTGAGCGTCCCGAAGCTCTCGACAAGGCTTGCTTTATCCTTGCGGGTATAGACGAAAACAATCTTCTTCGCAGTGTGGACACTACCGTAACAATGAACGACTCAGGTGATATCGGTATCCCCGTTAAGGATTACACCGATGAAAACGTTTCCACCAAGGTAGTGAAAATTATAGAAAGCTACACAGGTATCATTGACAAATTCGTCTGGAGAAAAGGCTGATATTTATGATTTCTCAAAGAAAAAATCTAGACTCGGCAGATGTGCTCAAGTTTCTGTTATCCATATTGATAGTGGCAACCCACACCTCCCTTTTCGAGGGGTACATCACACCTTTGGTGCGACTTGCAGTGCCTGCATTCTTTATGATTTCGGGCTACTTCTTCTTCAGTAAAGTGGGTAATTGTGATGACAAATCACAGCAAACAGCATATCTTAAAAAGAGTGTTATACACAACCTTAAGCTTTATCTCTTTTGGTTTATACTGCTTTTGCCGTTGACTCTTTACATTAGACATTACCACACAATGGGGCTTTTCAAGGGCGTCTTGCATCTTGTCCGAGACTTCTTATTCGGCTCAACCTTTCAGAGCTCCTGGTACATAACGGCTCTGATAACAGGTTTTGCTCTTGTGCTGTTTTTGTCTAGAAAACTTTCACAGACTGCACTTGTTATTATCGGTGTGGTGTGCTACATACCCTCACTTCTTTCTTCGAACTATGAGTTTCTTCTTACATCTTCTGATGCACTTCGTGAGATAGGTGAGAGTCTCTCAAAGATATTTCTGCTTCCTTGCCGTAACTTTTCGGTGGGCATACTCTATATAGTCCTAGGCAAATATCTCGCTGAAAAAAACTATGAGGGCAAAACTAAAAAATATACCATTACATTTCTTTTAGCCTTTGCTGCCCTCGTTGCAGAATTTCTTGCACTCAGATTCAGCGGTGTAAAAATAGAGGATACTGACTGCTACATAGCCTTACCTTTTGCGTCCTACTATCTTTGCAAGGTGTTCTTAACTCTTGATATCTCCTGTGTACATTCGCTGACTATGAGAAAAATCAGCACCGTTTCATACTGTGCACATATGGCAGTGTTTATGGTGGTGGGCAAGGTGTTCAAGATTTTCGAATTGCCCGATTGGCAGAATGTTCTGCATTTTGCAATTACGCTTTTACTCACACACGTTTTATCCCTGGTACTTATTAAATTAACAGAATATAAGACTTTCAGATTTCTGAAGTACTCACATTAAAGAGGTTACATATGAAAAAGATTATTAAAAGAATTATCATCGTAATTGTAGTCATTTCGCTTGTAGGTTTAGGCGTTTTAACTAAGCAGGTATATGACAGAGTTTTCAGCACAATCGGCAGAATTGACCACGAAGGTATTGTTACCATAGACCCTGAAAACGAAGATTTTGAAACTACTACCTTACCATCAGGTCAGACAACTAAGCACGATGTTGCCGAGAAAATTGAAAATTATCTTTTCCCGACAGTTGAACCTATCGACCATTCACCGCTTATGAACATTCTTATTGTCGGTCAGGATCAGAAGCCTGAGGACAACACAAGACAAAGAAGCGACGTTATGATGCTCTGCTCTTATAATACACAGACTAACGAAGTTCATATCACATCTTTCCTTCGCGACCTTTATGTCAAAATTCCCGGCGGATATTCACACAATAAGCTCAATGCGGCATATCATTTCGGTGGCTTCAAACTTTTATATCAGACTCTTCTGGATAACTTCGGTGTCAGAATTGACGGTGGTATCGAGGTAGACTTCAACGGCTTTGTTGATATTGTTGACCTGCTTGGCGGTGTTGATATTTATCTCACTGCTGAAGAGGCACCATATGTCAGCTCAACTGCCACAGAGGGTGTAAATCACCTTAACGGCAGAAAGGCTCTTAATTATGCAAGAACAAGAAAGACAGACGACGACTTCGGCAGAACGGAGCGTCAGAGAAAGATGCTTGTGGCTCTTTTTGAAAAAGTCAGACACGCGGATTTAGAGACTGTCAACGAGCTTATCAACACAGCTCTCTCAATGGTCAAGACTGATATGACAGATGAGACTATCACTGCACTTATAGCTTCACTTCTGCCTAAAATCAGCACATTAGAAATTACTACGCATTGTGTACCGTCTAAGGGTAATTTTATGTATGGCTACGCAAGAGGTATGCAGGTGCTTATACCTGATAATGAGAAAATCAGAAACAAAATTGAGTCGGAGTACTTGCCGTTTTCAGATAGATAAGAGCGATTAAATAATTATCGCGTTTTTGATTCTTTTTCCGCGACAGGAAAAAGAATGCCTGCCCGGCGAGGGCAGACAATATAGCTATAAAAAAGACGACTTTCACTAGCCGTCTTTTCTTTATTATCTTTTTATTTGCCCTCGCCGGGCGGGCGTTGCTTTTGCTAGCGCCCAAAAGCAACACAAAACGCGCTGATTTTCTTTTCTTAAAACTCAGCTAAATTATCCGAAGACATCTCTCTCTTGCCTTCTTCAATCTCGTGAATCATCTGAACAAGCTTAGTGTTAACAGGTGTAGCTACACCGTACTTGTTGCCGTTCTGAACAAAATAGCCGTTGAGAATGTCAATCTCAGTCTTTTCACCCTTTTCAAGTGACTGAAGAGTTGAGGGCTTAACATCACTGTAAAGCTTACCGACCATACTTACAACGAATTTACAGATGCCGTTATAAACCTTGTTGTTGCCAAGTGCAAGAAGCTTATATTCAAGCATCACACCGTACTTGGGTACATTGATGCCCATAGCCTTAGCTACGGCCATACCCTCTCTTGCAATGTTGAGGAAAAGGTCTCTTGCGCGGGCGTCTTTTAAAATTTCACCGAGAACCTTGCCCGTGATACCTGCAACGGCATTGATGCAAGAGTTGATGATGAGTTTTCTGTACTGCTGACGCTGAATTTCCATTGAAATCTTTGTAGGAAGCACGGATTTGAGCATCTCAGCGAAAACCTCAAGATTATTCGGCTTTCTGCCGTCGAG
>JAZQZO010000346.1:0-4628 GCA_045634065.1 Acutalibacteraceae bacterium | reverse complement strand
TAACTTCACCGAGAGGCTCAACGGGAGTTGTGGTTCTTGTTGAATACGTATATGTGTAAACAACTTCATCAGCACCGCTAACTTCAACGGGTGGTTCAACATCCCAGCCACCGTCTGTAAAGCCATTGTAAGGCTTCATATCAACAGGTGAAGTGAGGGTTGCTGTACCGTTAACATCATACTCTCCGTCAGTTTTGAGGTCGAGTACCTTAACAATATCAGCAGCAGTACCGTCAGCCCAAGTACCGTTAACAATTTTGAAAATTACCTTTTTCTGATATTTATCAGGAGTTTTATCACCGTCGCCATTGCCACCGATTACGTCAACTGAGTAGTAGAAATTAACAACGTTTTTATCATTGTCAGCAGAAATATGAATTGTATCACTAATTTTATCTACAACATAGCCATCAATATCCACTGCATTTTCTGTTACATATTCGCCATACAGGGCTTCGCCAACAATCGAGGGTACATCTTCAAAGGGCTCGCCTGTTGCTTCGTTAATGAAGTTGAAAGCATATTTGTAAACATTTTTAGTGTAATAGAGTGTAATTTCGTTTTCTTCTTCGTTTTCGCTGATTTCAATTTCATTTACACTTGCAGAGTCATAGGTGTAACCCTCATATTCTCCCTTTTCGATGCTGTCAACAGAAATTATATCAATATTAGATAAGCCTGTCATCACAGCATTACCGAGAGGATAACCTGTCTCTTTAACTACGTGATAGATTTTCAAGCTGCAGTCTGTTCTCTTTTCCCATTTTGCATATAAAGTAGTATCAGCGTGAACCTCAGCAGCTATTTTATCAACCTTATTTCCCTGAGCATCGAACCAACCAAGGAAATTGTAGCCTATACGTTCAGGTTCATAATCTATTACTGTTTCATAGCTCCAGATATGACCGTAAGCATTTACTTCCTTGTAAGGCACTTCGTTGCCGTTTTCATCTTTTACATTGAAGCCGAAATCATATGTAATACCGTACCACATAGGCATAACATTAACCTTAAGAACGTCTGTGGGAGCCTGATTTACAGGACTCCAACGGGCAGGATCACCGTATACAACGATAACAGGCCATTCCGTTAAATTCTTACCGTCAAGTTTTGTAAGATTTGCCTGATAATCATAAAGATTACCGTTGAAATTCTTCTTCCAGACCTCTTCACCGTAAGTGCCGTCATTTTTACCGTCATCTTTTAATCCGACCTTAACGCCGTTATTTTCATCTTTGTGCTGAACGATGAGAACATAGTCGTTCACTATGCCGACTTCCTGACTGTAGTATTTAACAAGAGCATCGTCCGGTCTGAAGCCTTCACCGATATATGAAGTATCAACTTCTACATTCTGAATATATGATTCAGGTTCAAAGTGAAGGAATACATTTACAAAGGTTTTCAGCTCGCCCTCGGGGTACAGTGCAGTGTAATGATCATCAAAGTAGTCGTCGTGGATATTGCCATTACCATTAATAATAGTGGTTGAATTCTGATAAGCTGCTTCATAGTTCATAAGATAAACATTGATACGATATGTCTTATCGGGATCAAGACCCTTGAATTCGTAAGCAACTTTTTCGCTGAAGTGACCAACATCAGGCCATTTGATTTCTACAGTCTGACCTTCAATGTCGTATGTACCGTCACTTGTAATTTCTTCAAGCTCGATAAGAGCGTGGGTAGCACGGTCAACTTTATCTACAGGGTGCTGACTGCCATCTTCATCTTCATAGTAACCGTCAACGATTACAGTACCGTTAAGAATCTTATCCCACTTAGCGTAAAGTGTGATATCCTTTACGAGAAGCTCACCCTCAACAGCAGGTACGCTATAATCTTCATCAAGATACCAACCCTTGAAATTGTGATTTTCCATAACAGGCTTATAAGCGTCAAACTCAGGAACATAATACTGACCTTCAGCAATATCGGCATCATTGCCGTTAACAGTGCCGCCCATAGCATCAAATGTAACATCATACTTTTCTACAGTGATAACACCGTCAAGAGTACCCTGCTGAGCATTGGTTTCATCATTATAATAAGCACCGTTGAGTGAAGTGCTGTATTTCTTACCGTCTGCAATATTGCCCATAGTGGCTGTGTAGTTGCCGTCAGTATAGGTAACAACAACAGTGTTCTCGCCTATATAGTGATCTTTTTCTGTTGGTACGATAACAGTTGAGTCACCGTAAATGAAACCTGCCACAACCGCACGATAACCGTAAGGTGTACCGTCTGCCTCGTGCTTCCATACAGGATAAGAGCCTGAACCCATACCAGTCACAGGGTCAATATCAACACGAACGCCAGGTCTTACTGCATTTTCGGTTGTTCTCTGCTGTGAGATAATAACCGACTGATTTGTATTAGTCTCCCAGCAAGCAATCTTTACAATAACTGCATCGGGATAAAGGTCTTTAGGTACATCGTCAGCCATTTTAACACTGAACTCAAGGTCAAAGTCATCTGGGTTATAAGTAAGAGGAACATCGATAGTCCAGTTGCCGTTTGCATCTTTGACCTTCTTGATTTCACCGACATCATAGCCAGATTTGCTTAAAGCAACACCGAATTGTGAGCTTTCGAGAAGTCCTGTATAAGTGGCAGCAGTTGCGGTGTACTTTGTTACGAGTACTGCATCGCCTGACACTTCAGTTTCATAATTATAACACTTAGTGTTACCGTTTTTATCGGCAACACCCTCTTTCGAGAAGTAGAGCTTATCACCTGTTTCAACAAATGCAGGTAAATCTTTTTTCATTTCAAGGAAATCAATAACAAGTTCATCTTTGGTTTCGTTGTGGTCGTAACCCTTGTTATCACCATCCTCATATCTATGGTCAATAGTTACATTGATTGTAACATTAACCTCTTTTTCCCACTGAGCTGTCAGAACAAGAGGAGCAGTGATATTTGATACAACTTCTGCACCTGAAGCGTAGATGTTATCATTATATTTCCAACCTGAGAAAACATAACCATCGCGCACAGGAACATTATTTGTTGCCTTAACTGCGGCATCGCTTGAGAAAACTTCTCTTGTAATCGCTTCACCTGATTTGAAGTCACCGCCGTTTGTGTCATATGTTACGCTGTAGTGGTGAAGATTCAGCTCACCGTTGGCATTTTCGATAATGAGTTTGTATGCTCTTGCTATATGATCTTCTCCGTCTTCTTTATGATACGGATAATAGATACCGGTTTCAACAGTTGCAGTATACTTACCCTTTTCAACTCTTGACAGATCGACAACTTCTTCAGTAGTTTGCTCAAGAAGATGAAGGCTTACATCATGACCGTGAATTTCTGAGATATCCGCCGGATTACCGTCGAGGAATGTATTTACTGTTGCCTGATATACGGGTTTTGTAACGTCATAAACATATGCATACGCGTACTTGGTCAATTGCTTATTTTCATCTATATATTCACCACGTACTTCAACAGTATAAGCTGTATTGGGAGTAAGACCTGTAAAAATAATACTTCCGTCTTTCTGTTCAGTACCCTCAACACCACCAATGAAATATCTGCAACGATCATCAAGACTGTCGGCAGACAAAGTTAATGTTGTTGTAGTTGTCGATGTATTTGGTTTTTTAAATACGAAAACCGTCGTTATAGCATCGCCTTCAGAATCATTATGGAACTTACAGTTACCTTTTTCAATAATAAGTCTGACCTTAGAGTCGCCATCTGCCTCTTCTGAAAAACCGGGTGCTTTACCATAAATGTAGTAATCTCCGTCTTTCTGATAAAGTTTTACATAATTATCTTCTTTTCCTTTGTCCTTACCTGTTGCCTTATCTACAACAAAGCCATCAGAAACAAAGCTTTCGATACAAGTGATATGTACAATAGAACTTTCACCGAGAAGGTCAAGAACATTTTTTTCTTCCCCTTCAAACATACCGATAACAACATTATCCATATCAGCGTCGAGATTGTGTGTTACTATGCCGGTATTTTTTCTATTTGAATATTTGCCCTCGTGAGAGTCAGAACAAAGAAGTTTGCCGTTTTCATAAACTTCGACAGTTATTTTACCTGCAAGTTTTGAACCTGATAGGCTGGCACCGTAAATAGCAGCCCAAGCATAGCCTTTACCCGAAAAGCTATCCTTATGAGATCTGCCTGACATATTACTCGATGAAGAAACATTTTTATTGTATATTTCCTGTTCACCATCAGTGTTATTTATGTTATACATATTATGAGAATTATAAACATAAAGATAGGTACCAAGTTCGTTGTACCATTTATATGTCAGATCTCTCACATTACCGTCATAACCTTCTATTCTTGCTTCCAAAAGTTCACTTGAACGAAGATCGGACTGTTCACCGCGCATAAAGCTGACGATTTTAACTGTCGGTTTTGTTTCTGCAGCAAAAGAAGGAGCGGGTACAACACCGAAAATCATAACGACAGCAAGAATAAAAGAAAGTATCTTTTTAAAATTTCTGTTCATTTTACAACTCCTATAAATATATAAAAATTACTATTAAATATTTCACTCTTATTTAGTGCCAAAAATTCTATCGCCTGCATCACCTAAACCGGGCACAATGTAACCCTTTTCATTAAGTTTTTCATCAAGCGCAGCGCAATAAACCGGC
>JAZQZO010000345.1:0-11959 GCA_045634065.1 Acutalibacteraceae bacterium | reverse complement strand
CTTTGCAAGTGACGGTTTTGTACGCGGTCACAGTTTTCACGGCAAGAGAGTTTTGAGCTTCAGCGAAGCAAAAGATAAATACGGCGATTTTGTTATCATTGTTACCTTTGCAGTACACGACGATAAAACTATGAACTTCATTTCCGAGTTATCTGATAACTTTGAACTCTACGCCCCCACTGTCAGTGTTGTTGACGGCAGTCCCTTCACCTTTGAGTTTTTTACGGAGAATGAAGATAACTTTGAGAAAGCCTACAATATGCTCTGCGATGAAAAATCAAAAGAGGACTTTCTCAATATTCTCAGATTCAAGCTCAGTGGCGATGTAAAATATCTGCTCAAAGCTCACAGTGAAAAGATGAAACTTTATGAAGATGTACTCCCCTTGGCTGATGATGAATCAATAATTGACCTTGGTGCTTATGACGGTGACACCATAAGAGAGTTTCTTACGGTTACCGGTGGCAAATACAAAAAGATAATCGCTCTTGAGCCTGATGAAAAGAACTTCAGAAAGCTCGAAAGAAAAACTGAAGAACTCCCCAACCTGACCCGTCTTAATATCGGTGCCTGGGACAAAGAAGAAACTTTGTTCTTCGCAAAGAAAAGCGGTCGCAACTCAAGGCTGGAAGAAACGGGTATTCCCGTTAACTTCAACAGTGTTGATAATATCGCTGACGGCGAAGTCACCTTTATCAAGATGGATATCGAGGGAGCTGAGCTTAAAGCTCTCGAGGGTGCGAAAGAAACTGTCGCAAAATACAAACCCAAGCTCTACGTATGTGCTTATCACAGAAACGAGGATATGTTCGCACTGCCCTTTAAAATTAAAGAGCTTTATGACGGCTATAAAATATATTTCCGTCAGCACCCTTATATTCCCGCCTGGGAGAGCAATTTTTACGCTATTCCCTGAGTACCCTGCCGAAAAGGAAAACCTACCGACAAAAATCGGTAGGTTATATTTTTATATTGAGTTATACCAATATTCACGCTTTTTCTTGGTGATATATTTCTTCACCATAAAGAATACTACTGCAAGTCCCACAAGAGCAAAGCCCACATAGATATGAGTGTTATCTGAACCGTAGATTCTGATTTCATTCCAGAGCTGTGAGAACATATGAAGCGTTTCCTGAGGAAGATTATGAAAATATTCGACCTCGGGCATATTTTCTTTGTCAGGGTAGAGGTATTCATTTTCTCTCATTTCAGCGTAATCGGGATGCTCAAGGACACCTGTGTTAGGTGTTGCATAGCCGATATAAAGAGCATTTGAAAGAGCTATTTCCGGATCAAGCATAAAGTTGATATAAAGCAGAGCTGCCTCATAATTCTGTGTACAATTGGGAATACACATAGCATCAACGAAAATATTGACACCCTCTTTTGGATATACAAAGCCAAGATCAGGGTTTACATCTTTCATAAGGATGTAGTCGCCAACATAGTATGGTACCATAGCGGCCTCGCCACTTTCCATTTTGTTATAGATTTCGTCCATAACATAGCCCTGAAGCAAAGGCTTCTGCTCGATAAGCATCTGCGCCACATCTGAAAGTTCTTTTTCATCAGTCGAATTAAGAGAATAACCAAGAATTTTCTGCGGAATTGCGAAGGCGTCACGAGGGTTGTCTATCATAAGAATCTTGCCTGCATATCTTTCGTCCCAGAGTGAAGTCCAACTTGTAGGCTCTTCCTCAACCATAGTCTTGTTATAGATTAAACCAACCATACCAACATTGTAAGGCACAGAATAAGCATTATCAGGGTCGTAGTACATATTTCTGTATTCCTCAGATACATACTTATAATTTGGCAGAGACTCAACATCAATTTCCATAAGCATATTTTCAGCAATCATACGCTGAATCATATAGTCAGACGGAATAATGATGTCATAGCTTGCACCGCCGTTTTTGATTTTAGGATACATATCCTCGTTACTCTCATAAGTAACATAGTTGACCTTAATGCCTGTAAGTTTCTCAAATTCCTTGTTTACATCAAGCATACCATCTTCGTAGGTATCGCTGATGTATTCACCCCAGTTAAAGACGTTGATTTCAGCACCCGCAAAGCCCTTGTAGTAGCTTTCATTTTCATAGGCACTCGCAGTCATCGGCAGGGTACTCATAACAAGCAGGATAAAGAACAAAGCTAAAATCTTTTTCATCACTTTACCCCCTTTTGCCTTTGTTGAGTTTGTTATGCATTTTCTTTTCACCTCTGACCTGAGCCACATTGAGAAGCACAAGCAGAAGAAGAATCACAACAAATATAAGAGTTGACAGAGCGTACATATCAGGGGTAACGCGCTTCTTTGTCATTGAGAAAATTCTGATGGGCAGAGTCTCAAAGGACGGGCCCTGAGTGAAATAACTGATAACAAAGTCGTCAAGCGAAAGGGTAAATGACATCATTAAACCTGACACGATACCTGTTGAAATTGACGGCAAAGTCACCTTGAAGAATGACTGAATAGGTGTGCAGCCTAAATCCATTGCAGCTTCGGGGATATATTTATCCATCTGACGAAGCTTGGGAAGTACCGACAGAATAACATAAGGCAGGTTGAATGTGACGTGTGCCACAAGCATTGTGCCAAAACCAAGAGCATCTGTAACACCGATAAGTCTTGCACAGAAAACGAAAAGAAGCATCATTGAGATACCTGTTACAATTTCAGGATTCATCATCGGGATATTTGTAACGCCCATTACGGTTTTCTTGATGATTTTGTTTCTGTAAACATTGATACCTACAGCGGCAGCAGTACCCATAATTGTTGCTATGAGTGATGATGAAACTGCAAGTATAAGTGTATTCTTAAGAGCATTGATAGTCGCGCTATCGTGAAGCAGTGACTGGTACCATTTAAAGGAAAATCCTGTCATAACGCTGGTACTTGCAGAAGAGTTGAATGAAAAGACTATCATTACGACGATTGGTGCATAAAGCAGCATCATTATAAATGCAACATAAAGCTTTGAAAGAGGTGACATTTTAATTCTCATATCAATACACCTCCGTCATCGTCGTCTCCGGTGAAACGGTTCATAACCATCATACAGATGATAATGAGTACCATAAGCACCATTGAAAGCGCCGCACCGAGATTATAGTTGTTTGAGGACTTGAACTCCATTTCAATAACGTCACCGATAAGTGAGAATGTGTTACCGCCGAGCTTCTTAGAAATATAGAAAGTTGAAACCGATGGTACAAACACCATTGTAAAGCCTGATGCAATACCCGGCAAGCTAAGCGGCAGAACGATATTTTTAAACACAGTTACCTTATTGCCGCCAAGGTCTTCGGCAGCTTCTATAAGGTTGTGGTCCATCTTTGACATAATATTATAAAGGGGCAGAATCATATAAGGTATGTAGTTATAAACCATACCGAAAACAACAGCGCCCTGCGTATTTATCATATGAAGATTAGGCAGATTCAAAGCTGTCAGCACCGAATTGATAACACCTGTATCCTGCATAAGAATCATCATAGAATAGGTTCTGATAAGAAGATTCATCCACATTGGAAGCATAACGAGCATCATCATAGTTCTTTGAGTGTTAGCCTTGCTTCTTGCCATAATGTAAGCCAGAGGATAAGCCAATAAAAGGCTTATAACCGTGGCAATAAAGCCCAACCAAATTGAATTGAGCATAACGTCCTTGTATCTGCCAATGTCAGCAACATACTCCAGAGTGAAGTTGCCGTTTGAGTCAGTCAGCGAATAGTACGCGACAAAAATCAACGGTACAATTATAAACATTGCCGCCCAGACAATATAAGGCGAAGCGACAAGTTTCTCACCGAGAGAGCGTTTTTTCATTTATCACTCCTCCTCTTCCTGTGTAACGTCTGAAAGGTGTTCGAGCTCATCACTGAATGAGCTGTAGTCACCGTACATACCTGAATATTCACTCTTCTTCATTACGTGAATTGCATCAGGTTCAATCTGAATACCGATTTTTGTACCGACAGGATAATAGTCGGTAGTCTGAATCATCCACTTAAAATTATCGATATCGACAATCATTTCAAAGTGCACACCCTTAAAGGTGTTTGATGTGATTACACCGCTGATAGTACCCTCACCGTAGGGAACAACATCAACATCTTCGGGGCGGACAACGATATCAACACTTTCGTTGACCTTGAAGCCTTTATCAAGACACTGGAAAATTGCACCCGAAAATTTAGCTTTAAAGTCGTCAAGCATAACACCGTCAAGAATATTACTCTCACCGATAAAATCAGCTACAAAGGCGTTTTTAGGCTCGTTATAAATATCTATAGGTGTACCGATCTGCTGAATTCGACCGTCATTCATAACAACAACAGTATCACTCATTGATAGAGCTTCCTGCTGATCGTGGGTAACATAGATAAATGTGATACCCATTCTCTTCTGAATATTCTTGAGTTCAACTTGCATATCCTTACGAAGTTTCAGGTCAAGAGCACCTAAAGGTTCATCAAGTAAAAGTACACGGGGTTCAACTGCAAGAGCACGTGCAATGGCAACTCTCTGCTGCTGACCGCCCGAAAGTGAAGAGATGTTTCTCTTCTGGAAGCCCTTGAGATTTACAAGTTCAAGCATTTCACCGACTTTTTTTGCTATATGTTTTTCTTTCATCTTCTTAACACGAAGACCAAAAGCTATATTGTCATAAACATTAAGATGAGGAAACAGAGCGTAACGCTGAAAAATTGTGTTTACCTGTCTTTTGTGAGGAGGAAGTGAATTGATGTCCTTGCCCTCGAAAATTACCTGGCCACTGTCTGCCTCGAGAAAACCTGCGATTATTCTGAGAGTTGTTGTCTTACCGCAACCTGACGGACCGAGAAAGGTCATAAACTCCTTATCTTTTATGCTAAGATTTATTGAGTCGAGAATAACGTCATCTTCAAATTTCTTAGAAATATCCTGAAGTCTGATAATAATATTATCTTCCACTAAAAAATCCCCTTTCCTGATACGATTATACATCAAAAAATATAGAACAAAATCTCACAAAAGTCAACAGTTTTTTTGCTTTTTTTCGTGATAAATCAGCGCTATTTTGGCGTAATTTTTGAAAAGCTCTGTTTTTCTTTGATTTTCTCGCAATTACTCTTAAATCCTCAAAAAAAGTTTTTTGTATTTTTTTATGATTTCAAAAGAAAAACAGTACAGATAAAATTAATTATCTGCACTGCAAATTATGAGTTTTCAGCTAAGAAATTATTATATTTTTCCTCGAGCCAGTTTTTTATAAGCTCACGGCTTTCTTCTTCCATTTCGTAAGCAGTGATTTCAATATCATCCTCAGCCTGATTTTCATAGCTTTTAACTCCGTAGTACACTGCCGCTTTCAAAAATTCCTGCTCATCATTTTTTTCTATCCATATGCGATAGTTAAAAATATTGTTACCAAGGCAACCGGTCATAGGGTCTGTCCCACGTGATGCAGAATAGTAGTTATACCCTCCACCGATTCTTGATCCGCCGATAAACCACGCAAGCAAAGGTACAAAAATATCTGTCTGTTCCATTTGTAAATCCTTTCCTATTAATTTTATCAATATAATATCAGAGTTTATAAAAAATGTAAATACAAAAAATCGGACAAAAGAAAACCTCCGAAAAATCGGAGGTTTAGATATTAATTATTCGAAGAGACCGCCGATAAGCTTCTGCATAAGCTGCATACCTTCTTCGATAGCATCTGAACCGTGCTCATCTGAGAAGAAGAGAAGACCTACGATAGCACCGAATACCTTAACAAGGATATCAAGTACACCACCCATTGTATCTTCTTCGGGCTCTAAGAGTGAGTAGTCAGCAGTAAACTTAATAATTTTAGTTGAACCACCTACTGCATAAGAAGGAATTGTATAAACTGTACCACCAACATAAATCTGACCGTCAGATGTAGCCCAACCATTGAATGACTGACCTGAAGGAGGTGTAATGTCGGGAAGCTGAATTGATGTGCCGGGAGACTGAGGAAGGATGCCCTTATCCATATCTTCCTGACTTACAAATCTGTTGTCAGGTACCATATAGAAGAATTCACCTTCGTAAACTTCTTTATAATCGAATGTCTTGTTGTCAATATCATAAGCCCAGATACCGCTTGTAATCTTACCTGATTTCAATGCGAAACATAAAACTACCTGGTTACCTGAAAGTTTGAGTTCATTGATGCCCCAAAAGTTTGTCTCTCCATAGTTCTCAGCAGATGTGCTAATTGAAAGAGCGCCGAAAAGCATCATAACTGAAAGAATAACAGCTAATAACTTTTTCATATGTATAACCTCCGATAAAATTTTAATAGAAAGAAATTATAACAGACCGTCAAGAAGGCCGGCAATGTCAAAGTCAAAACCTAAAAGTTTAACAACTTCGCCTACAACCTTAACGAAAACACTGATAAGTGTATCTAAGATGTCACCTTCAATTTCACCTGTTACATAAATAGCAGTAAATCTGAGGATACCGAAAGCATCACTACCATCAGGAATTACAAAGCTGCTGCCTGCAGCAAGGATATGGTCGACATTGTTGATGTCTGTGTACTTCCAGCCCTTGAAATCCTTACCGGTTGGTGGTGTAACCTCCGGAAGAATGATGCTTGAACCCGGTGTCATAAAGCTTGAGCTGTTGAGTTCTTTATTGTTAGGAATCATATAATAGATACCTGTTACGCTTGTTGAATTGCTGAAAGTACCTGTTGTATCGTTGTAAACAGAAACAGGGTACTTAAACTTAGCGCCTGAATTGAGAAGATCAAAGGCAATAATTACCTGATCAGGCTTAATAACACCCTCTCTTTTCAATGTTTCATAGTATTCGATAGCAACATCAGGAACATTAGGTTTGTCTGCAGCAGAAGTATTAAAAGCAAACATTGAGAAAAGTGTAATTATCACAAGAACTACGGATAAAACTTTTTTCATAGAAAAAACCTCCTAAGATTCGATTTAAATTTTCGTGATGATTATATCATCTAAAGCCACAAAATGCAAGGGATTTTTCAAATAATTACGATTTTTTTCACTATATATGCTATTTTCCGTATAAAAACATTACATATTAGTAAAAATTATGTACAGACTTTGACCAAAACTGCAATTTATGTGAAACAGTTGACAATAAATCTCAAGATGTTGTATAATTTATCTTAAGAAATTACATATATCGAAACGAGGTTTCTAAATATGAAAAATAAATTCGGTTGTTTTTTCGGTTGGGGTCCTTTTTCAAAAAAATATGCCGGACTTTCGCATATTGCCGAACACGAAAAATACAGCGGTATCCGCTTTGATCTTAACGTCACACCTGCTATCAGTGCTTTCGACATCAAGGTACCAAACGTAACTCTCCCCAGTGCGTATCATCCCTGGCTTTGTAACGAGGATTATTCTTTCTACTCATACAGACACGACCTTCAGTGGAAAGATAAAGTTATTGCTGATGTGTCTTACACAAAACTGACAGACAACAGCCTTCTTGTAAGAACCGAGATTGTAAACAATACCGACATCATCAAAAACTGTGTTGTAAACTATTTTTCGTCAATCGAATATCCACAGGACTTATATACAGAAGTTACTCTTCCCACAAAATGCGTTTATTGGGACGCGACAGACTACAGCGAATATACCTACGCTATTCCCCGCCCCTGGGATCAGCAGAATGCTGATGGCAGAAAGAAAGGCTTGTTCCTCGATAAAACTTTTGTTGACGGCAGAGGTCTCGGTGACAGAGCTGAAAAGTGGCATATGCCTCACAGAGTCATTGAACCCTTCGGAGCAACTAAAGGCGACAAGGTCAAGTATACTATTAATATAGATAATAATTTTGACAATGCAGTTCTGGCTATCAGATATCGCACAAGTGATATTTTCTATGAACAGGGCAAGCAGGTTGGTGTTCACTACATAAACAGCACAAGAACCGCAACTTTCACTCTTGGTGATACTGCAATAGAGTTTGCACCGTGTGATACACCTGAAATCAAATATGTTTCCCTGGGAAAAGTTGAAAAAGGTGCTCTCGAACTTGAATTTATCGGCGAGGGTACAGGTGCTGCAGAGTTTGACTTTATGGTAATCACAGAAGAGTCAGAGAAGGATAAAATCATAGTATACACAGAGGGCGTTAATTTCACACCTGAAATCGATAACGCTAAATGCGACAAAGGTTATCTGACAACCCTCAGGTATGAGAAGATAAAAGGCGAATACAAGCTCCGTGTATTTGACGACAACACCCGTTTCAGAGAAATCGAAACAGGTGCACTTGAAGACTGTATGACAGCAAGACTCTCCAACGCTGATGAAACCTTTGACGATGTAACCGAAAGCTTCACAGGTGCCTTTAACCGCAAACACAGTGATGAAGGCTTCTTCCATAACGCTATCAGCCACACTATATTCATTCAGCCCGGTGAGACCAAAGTTCAGTATGCAGTTATTTCAAAAGGCGAAACCGAATATATGAGCGAAGCGCAGTACCAAGAAATCTATCTCAGTGCTAACGCAACTGCTATTGACATCAAGCTCAACCCCTCAGGTAAAAAATATAAGCTCAGCAATCAGATTCTCGCTGCAACTGTTATGACAAATGTGGTTTATCCCATTTACAAACACGGCGAATATATCATTCACCACACACCCGGCAAACGCTGGGACTGTCTTTACACTTGGGACTCGGGCTTCATAGGTCTCGGTATGAACGAAATCGCACCCAAGTTTGCAGAATATATAATTGATACATATTTAAGCCACGAGGACAACCCCGATTATGCTTTCCTCCACCACGGTTCACCTGTGCCCGTGCAGATTTATCAGCTTTACGAAATGATTCAGAAGGCTGACGATAAAGAGCATCTCCTCTCCTACTATGCGAGAGCAAGACTCTACTATCAATTCCTTGCAGGTAAAATCAGAGGTTCAACAACCGCTAAGTTCAAGAGTGGCATCCTCACAACCTATGACTACTTCTACTCAACCAGCGGTATGGATGACTATCCTGCACAGGTTGCTATGATGAAGCAGCGTCTTCGCGATAAGGCCTCACCCGTTATCACAACATCTCAGGTTATCCGTTTTGGCAAGATTCTTGCAATTCTTGCTGACAAGCTCGGCAAAACAAACGACATTGATGAGTACACTGCCGATGCTGAAAGACTTACCGCAGCTCTTAACAAATACTCCTGGGACAACGAGAGTGGCTATTACAGCTATGTGCTTCACGATGAAAACTACGAGCCCACTGAAATTTTCAGAACCAAAGACGGTGAAAATCTCAACAAAGGTCTTGACGGCATTTATCCCATTATAGCAGGTGCCTGTGATAAAAATCAGAAAGAGAAAATCATAGGTCATCTCACAAATGATCAAGAAATGCACTCACCTTTCGGTATCAGCGCTGTTGATATGACGGCAGGGTACTATATGGTAAACGGCTATTGGAACGGCAACATCTGGTTCCCGCATCAGTGGTTTATCTGGAAGAGTATGCTTGACTGCGGAGAAAGTGCAATTGCAAGAGATATCGCTCATATGGCTCTGAATATTTGGAAAAGAGAAGTTGACGACACATATTACACATTCGAAATGGTCAACACTGTAACAGGCTGTGGCGGTTGGTTCCACAACTTCGGCGGTCTTTCAACTCCTATCAATATGTGGGCTAAGGCTTACTACTCTCCAAGTACTGTTAATGTAGGTTTTGATACATTCCTTGAAAAAGTGAATTTCAGTGAGGAGAACACTCAAGCTGAAATAACATTCACCTACTATGGCAAAAACGAGAAGTTCGTTCTTCTCGCTGTTATGGCAGAAGGTAAAGAATACACAGCTACTCTCGACGGCGAGGACGTAACCTGCAAAAACGAAAACGGATGTCTCGAGTTTATCTTAAACAGCAAATTTAAGGATACCCATACAATTATAATTAAGGAGAAATAATTATGTATGAAAACATTAAGCCTTTAAAAGTGAATATAATTTCAGATATTCACTACTATGCGAGAGAAATGGGCCACACGGGTAAGGCTTTCGACAAAACCAACGCAACCGCTTCAAATGAAATGGTTTACAGCAAGGAAATTCTCGAAGCTCTTATGGATCAGCTCGCTAAAGACGACAGTGATATTGTACTCGTAAGCGGTGACGTAACAAACAAGGCCGAAATTCCAAGCCATAAGGGTGTTATCGATCTTCTACGCACACTTAAAGAAAGAGGCAAAAAAGTTTATGTTATCACTGCAACTCACGATTTCACCGACGATAATATGACTTATTTCTATGAGGGCGACGAAAGAAAAAAAGTTCCTGCCGTATCACGTAAGGAGCTCATAGATTTATACAAAGAATTCGGCCCTGAGGAAGCTATCTCTATTCACGAGGACAGTATGTCATATGTCGTTCAGCTCTGCGACGGTTACAGACTTTTCGCTCTCAACGACGACAGAAACCACAAGGGCGCAAGCGGTTTTTCAGACGACTGCTTTGCTTGGATTGCAGAACAGATTGAAGATGCAAAGAAAAACGGTCAGTTTATTATCCCTATGACTCATCATCCTATGCTCTCCCCCTCGCCTTTCTATAAGATTATCGGCGGCGGCAACATTATGGGTGAAGCTGAAAAGCGTATCGACGAATTCACCGAATTAGGTCTTAACTATATGTTCACAGGTCACACTCATATGCAGGATATCTCTTATAAGTACACCGATAACGGTAAGATTTTCTATGATATCACAACTCCGGGTGCGGTTGGGTACCCTGCCGCTTTCCGTCAGGTAACATTTATGCCTAGCGAAGGCAAGATTGATGTGAAATCTATTGATGTTGACTGTGAGATTAACGGCAGAAAAGTAAAAGATCACCTTGAAGATAAATTTTTCGGTATGATAAGAAGAGTTATAGCAAAGGCAGGCAGTGATATTCCTGAGTTTGCAAGAATGGCAATGTCATTCAGTGTTAAACCCTCGCTTATCTATAAAATCGGCTGGATAATCAAACCCTTTGCAAAGATGCTCAATAAGCTTACAATCGGCAATCTTGCTCCCCTTTGCAAGAAAGAATCAGGTCTTAAGAAAAAGGATTGGCAAGACATTAAAGACGAAAGAGTTGTTGACTTCATCGTGTCGCTCGTTGCCAATCTCTTCGGTGGCGACAGTCCTTATTCACCTGACACGGCTCACTATAAAATCACAATGGGCATTCTCGCTATCATCGACAGTATTCTTGTAGTTTTCGGCATAAAGATCGGCAAGATTCTCAAAGGTGCAGAGTCAGTTCAGAGTACCGTTGAGCCTCTGCTTTATAATAGTGGCATCTGCGATGAAAAGGCAGTGCTTAACCTCTGGGGTGATTTGCCTGCAAAAGATCAGATAAAACCAAACTTCATCAAGAGCAAAAAGGGTCTTGGTGTTATCATCGGTCTTGTGCTCGGTGTAGTTGTATTCTCCCCTGTTATTCTCCTGGCACTTCTTGTAGGTTTTATTGTAAACTATATTAAGTATCACGATAAGTTTTAAGCTATGGAAGAGATAAAAAAAGGCAGATACCGCCACTTCAAAGGTAAGGAATATGAAGTCATAGCCATAGCCAAGCACAGCGAAACCACCGAAGATTATGTAGTTTACAAGGCTCTTTACGGCGACGGTGGGATGTGGGTCAGACCTGCATCAATGTGGAACGAAACTGTCGAAAGAGACGGTGTGACTTATAAGCGATTCACTTACATAGGCGAATAAAAGTTAAAGGACAGTTCGTTTGAACTGTCCTTTTTATTTTGAATTTTATACTGTCAGGAATCAATAACCTTTCATACCCTTAACATTCCACTTGAGAACATTATCTATAGGGTTGATGCTCGCTTCAGCATAGCACCAAGCTGCAGATTCAGTGATAGCGTAAACGGTACCGTCGGGATAAACAGTTGTCT
>JAZQZO010000344.1:0-2361 GCA_045634065.1 Acutalibacteraceae bacterium | reverse complement strand
CTTTTGTTCATTTACATGTACACAGTGAATACAGTCTGCTTGACGGCGCTTGCAGAATTGAACCTATGCTTGACAAAATAAAGAGCATGGGTCAATCTGCTGTTGCCATAACTGACCACGGCGTTATGTACGGAGTAATTGATTTTTATAAAGCTGCAATAAAAAAAGGAATTAAACCTGTAATCGGATGCGAGGTTTATGTTGCTCCAAGATCAAGGTTTGACAAAGTTCACGGAATTGACAGCGAACGATATCACCTTATCCTTCTTTGCAAAAATAATGAAGGATATAAGAATCTCATAAAGCTTGTATCAGAAGGATGGGTAAATGGTTTTTACACAAAACCACGAGTTGATAAAGACCTTCTTGAGAAACACTGCGATGGCCTTATTGCGCTTTCCGGATGCCTTGCAGGTGAAGTTGCCAGAGCACTTCAAAATAATGATTATAGCGAAGCAAAAAGAGTTGCCGAATGGTATCGTGATACTTTTGGGAGAGATAATTATTTTCTTGAAATTCAGAATCACGGTCTTGAAGAACAACTCAGAATAAATTCGGATTTAATTAAACTCTCAAAAGAACTTGATATTCCTCTTGTTGCTACAAACGATGCACATTATGTAGATAAAGAAGATGCTAAAATGCAACAAGTTCTTATATGTATTCAAACCAACCACACTTTGGGTGAAGATACGGGTCTTGAGTTCGGAACTCAGGAATTCTATCTTAAATCTGAAGAAGAAATGCTTGACTCATTCATTCAATGCCCTGAAGCCGTTGAAAATACAGCATCAATTGCTGAAAGATGTAATGTTCAATTTGAATTCGGTAAAACAAAGCTTCCTCATTTTGATGTTCCTGAGGGATACGGACATTTTGAATGGTTTTCTCTGCTTTGCAAAAAAGGTCTGAAAGAAAGGTATGGAGAAAATCCTCCAAAAGAATTTGTAGACAGGCTTAATTATGAGCTTGATGTCATAAACAAAATGGGCTATGTTGATTATTATCTTATAGTTCATGACTTTATAAAGCATGCAAAAGATGTTGGTATTCCCGTTGGTCCCGGAAGAGGTTCGGGCGCAGCGAGTATATGTGCATATTGTATTGGCATAACCGGTATAGACCCAATGAAATACAATCTTCTCTTTGAACGTTTTCTTAACCCTGAAAGAGTCAGTATGCCTGACTTTGATGTTGATTTCTGCTTTGAAAGACGAGGAGAAGTTATTGACTATGTTATTGAAAAATATGGTGCAGATCATGTTGCTCAAATTGTTACATTCGGAACACTGGCTGCCAAAGCTGCAATTCGTGATGTTGGCAGAGCCTTGGGTATACCGTATTCTGTTGTAGATAACATTTCAAAACAAGTTCCAAACGAGCTAAACATAACAATTGAAAGAGCTCTTAAACGTTCAAGCGAATTTAAAGCATTATATGATAGTGACGAAGAAACAAAAGAACTAATTGATATGGCAAAAAAGGTTGAAGGTATGCCACGCCATGCATCAACTCATGCTGCCGGTGTTGTTATAACCCATGATCCGGTTGTATCATATGTTCCGCTTGCAAGAAACGATGAAGCAATTGTAACTCAATTCCCGATGACAACGCTCGAAGAATTGGGACTTCTGAAGATGGATTTTCTCGGTCTCAGAACCCTGACTGTTATAAAATCAGCTGAAAAATTGATACAAAAATCTAATCCTGATTTTTATATTGACAATATCGATATAGAAGATAAAGCTGTATATGAAATGATGTGTTCAGGGCAGACTGAAGGTGTTTTTCAGTTTGAATCTGCAGGAATGAGAAGTGTTTTATCTCAATTAAAACCTGAATCTCTCGAAGATTTAATCGCTGTTATATCCCTTTACAGACCCGGTCCGATGGATTCTATTCCAACCTATATCGAAAACCGACATAATTCTGACAAAATAAAATATAAAACACCTGAATTAAAAAATATTCTTGATGTTACCTACGGTTGCATGGTTTATCAGGAACAGGTTATGCAAATTTGTCGTGAACTTGCCGGCTATTCATACGGAAGAGCAGATATTGTTCGACGTGCAATGAGCAAGAAAAAATATGATGTTATGCTCAGGGAGCGCGAAAACTTTGTTCACGGTATAGTTGACGATAACGGAAAAATTGTTTGCGAAGGCGCTGTCAGACGCGGAATTAATGAAAAAATTGCAAACGAAATATTTGATGAAATGATGTCATTTGCATCTTATGCTTTCAATAAAGCTCATGCCGCTGCCTATGCTTATGTTGCATATCAGACAGCTTGGTTGAAATGTCATTACCCTTGCGAGTTTCTTGCAGCGTTATTGACAAGCTTTCTTGATAACACAG
>JAZQZO010000343.1:0-4742 GCA_045634065.1 Acutalibacteraceae bacterium | reverse complement strand
GGCGGATGTTGATTTACAGCTTAGAGCTACTCCCCTTATTTTAAAAGGACATTCTCTTTACAAGTCATATATTACCATATCAGTATAAAAATGTCAACAGCTCACCAACTGTTTTTCAGTATCAGTTTTGTAATCAGTTTTACCGGAGCTTTTTCTCTTCTTTTCAAGAGAGAAGAACATATAAACAAAACTCATCACAGCCGATGTTGTTGCCAGAACCATATCATACATAGTATCATACATTTTCAACAGCTCCGTATTTCCGACACCGTGACCGAAGATTTTGTAAAGCATTACATCTTCAGGCAGAGGATCCCACATAAAGCCCTGGTTGGTGGTACCCCAGATATAGTCACCGAAAAACTCAACCATCTCGTGAATCGGTATAACTGTCATTGAAAAAGCAAGGGCGAAAAGGCAAAGTGCAAGATTCTCTTTTTTGTTTAAGGGTTTGACAAGAGTCAGACCGATATAGTACCCTGCCGTAGCACTTATAAAGCCTGAAGCGAAATGAAGAAGAGTGTCAAATCTGCCTGTATAAGCATAAAGCCCCACATAGTTACCGCAGTATGAGCCAAGGAACACTATAATGCAGAGCAGTGACTGCACTCTGTAATTTATCTTGCAGAACATACTGTCCTTAGGTGTTACAAGATGAAGCGCGGTTATTGCAACAGTGCCGAGAGATACAACAAGAAGAAGTACGCCTTCTGCTTTGTTTTCTATGGTTATAAAAGCATAAACCATTAAAACTCTTACGCACCACCATAAAAGCATATCAGCAAGATTGGTCTGCTGTCTGACCTTATCCGCTTCATATATGATTTTATCTTTACATCTTGCAATAAAGTTGTCCGAAAGCTCCTTTACTTCTTTCATACCTTTTCTATGCTTTATGAAAGCTTCTTTATTTTTAAGGCGAAGATTGACATAGAGAACTGCGGTTGCAAGCAGTGCACCTATAATTCCCAGAGTGATATCTTCACTGTAATCATAAAGATATCTGTGTTCATTCATACTGAGCATAGGGCCCACAAGCTTTATAAGCCAGTGGTCATCTCCTACAAACTCACAGCCTATAAGGTTTCTGCCTGTATAGAAGTCAATAAAAAACTGTGCAATTTCCCTGACAGCTATAAATGCATTTGAGATACAAAATGACATAAATGCAGTGAAATTAAAACCTTTTCTTTTATAAGGTTTTCTGAAAGCTATGCTTATGTAATAGCCTATTGCAGTGCCGACAATACCGCCGAAAAAGCTCAATGGGATATCGTATTCCGGTGTTTTCTGAAAAAGACCGAAGCCGAAGCCGAGTCCCGAGCCCAGAAGTCCGACGAGACAGATGCAAGTTTGAAGATGATAACTCAGAGCCGAGAAGAACTCATCCTTTGAAAAAATTTTCTTAAGCAAACCCACGGCAAAGCTAAAAATAAGCGCCAGTAGTACCATAAGTTTTTTAGGCGTTGTTGATGCGGTGAAAACTCCCACTGCAAGAAGCACTCTCACGAGCCACCAAAGACAAACTTCAAAAGTTCCTACGCCTTTCTTTCCTCTTAAATTCTCACCCATAATAACAATACCTTCCAATACTAAAATAATAATACCTTCCGTTATAGCAGAAGGTATTATAATACTATTAATCATAAAAGTAAAGAATTATTATAAAATTGTAATCTTTTTGTATAAAACTTAAGATTTAAGTAAAAATCCAAAATTACTTCTCAATAAGAAAACTTATAACTTTAACACCGTCGAAATATATAGCCGTTGGAATAAATATACCTTTATAGACCTTAGCTGTCATATAAAAGCCCTCAGGATTTTTAACATCTTCGCTGTGAAGAGCATTCACTTTATAGATAAGTTTGGTTTGATCTACGCCCTCAGCATATTTATATTCCTCAGATGAGAAATGATTACTGTTGTAATAATACTTGAAAGTAAACCAATTTTTATTGAGGTTTTTATTTTTTGATGCTGACATCTGAGCAAATCCGTCGGCACCCTCAGCAACTTCAATATCCTGCATATAATAATCGTATATACCCTGTATCTCAAAATTTAAATGCTGAACGTCCTCGCCCGTATCGTACATATCATAAATATCAAGATACTCAAGTCGGAACTTGAAATCGGTAATTTCCTTTACTGCCTCATCATAGGCAGAGTAATGATAAGTCAGCAGATATAAGGGCAGGAGAAGCTGAAAAATAAGGGTTACAGCAATGATAATCTTCAGTTTTTTATTTTTCATCATTCTGCACCTCCTCATTATTTTCTATGGCAGGTGTTTTTTGTTTAGCTCTTGAAATTTTAAAGTTAATAGCAAGGAATACCGCACCGAAAGCAAGAAGCAACAGACCGTTACCAAGCATAGAAAGCTCGGACTGGCTGATTATTACAAAGACAAGTCCTGCCACACCGATAAAACCTAAGTTGATGGGAATTAGTTTCTTTTCCCGTGCACCTGATATCATCAGCAAAATATATGCCACAAAAGCCGGTATCTTCAGAATAGTTACAAAAACTTCAGCCAAATCCGGCTCATATTGGTCACCAACAAAGAAAACAGCAATAATATAAATTATGAGAAAGACAAGGACCGTAGCAATATAACCGACGGCAAATTTATCCTTGTTATTTTTCAGTGACATACAACCTGTAATAATTATAGCTGCAAGACATAACATTACATAACCTATGCTATATTTGCTGACCTCTACTCCGTCAAACCATATCCACGACATAATAAACATAGAGAAAGCACTCAGAAACAAGCCCGGCAATCTATACGGCATAGCCATATCATTTTCTTTGAAGGATATGAGATAAAGACACACAGCTATAGCAATAACAGCTGACATACCCAGACTGAAATATTCTATGCCTATACCTATTATTACTACAAACAATGCAAGAGCAATCATACTTATCCATTGTGCAAATATACTTCTGTGACTTTTCTTTTCTATCTTGACAAGGCGGCTTGAATGTAAAACTCCAAGCACAACAATAATGGCTGTTACCATTATAGCAAACAGTGAGTCTTCTTCTGTAAAAGTTTCAATTCCCCAATAGATACTACAGCAGTAACAGACAACCAGCGGTGCCACACTTCTGAGAAGTCCGATAACGGGCACAACGGATAAAGCTATCATAAGCAGCACACTTGACCAGATAATGCTCAAATCAAATATATTATATATAAGAACTAAGGTTACGGCTATACCCGCAGTCCAGAGTACACTGCCGCCCTCGCACCAGGCCACTTTATCTTTTTTTCTGAGCAGCACAAACAAACCTGATGCCTGACCTAAAATAAGCGGTACAAAGGAAAGCACGCCTTTAAAGAAAAGAGACATATCTTTCCAGAAGGTGACAAATATAAGCACAAGTCCTGCACCTACAAGTAAAGCACCTAATATTGAAAAAACAATTGTGATAGTACTGTTGTAGTTGTTTTTTTCAAGTTCAAGAGTTGTGTTTCTCTTTTTGCCGTAAATGAGTTCTTCAAAAGAAACATCCAACACCTCGGCAAGTCTGCCAAGCATTTCAAGATCAGGCTGGGTTCTGTCATTCTCCCAGCTTGAAACAGCCTGACGGGTTATGCTGATTTTTTCAGCCAGTGAGTCCTGTGTGAATCCCCTCTCTATTCTGAGACGCTTGATATTTTTTGAAATCTTCGACATATTATCATCCTTTCACCGTGAGCAGTTTAGTTCACTCCCGACATCTATATTGTACTACAGTGAGAATCGGAAGTCACGATATTTAACCTAAAAAGCAACGACACAATCTGTTGCGAAGCCGTTTTTCATTCCATCAAAGAAAGAAGCGAGTCGATTTCGCGGCTTGTTTCAACTAAAAACTTGCGGCACTCTTCATCCGCGTACAACAAACGGCCAACCTTTTTAACCCGCCATAAAAAGCCTTTATCAAACTTAACCTGACTGAAATTCAACACCAAAGGACAGGTATTTATACCTCTGATATCGGGAATAACTTTAATTTTCCCATCGGGGGTAACATAAGGGAAGAAAGGAAAAATCCTGCAGGAAAGCGGCCTCTCGTCTCGGTTGCACTTGCCCTGACATACACAAAGACGCACACTGTCTTTTTCTTTCACTGCGAAACAACTATCCTCAAAAGGGAACAGCAACATACCAGTTTCTTCGTCACCTTTACAGCAGACACCGCCGCAGACCTGACCGCAATCTTTCTTCAACGGAGTCTTATATCCGATTATGCGGTTGGCCTCGGCATATAACTTTTGGTATTTATCCTTCATTTTCATCACATCCAAAGTCTTATTGTGCAATTATTATACAATATTTCCTATAAGAATGTACAGTTTTATTATTGAAAAAATTATCGGATTATGTTATATTAATGTTTGTAGTTTTTCCAAGGGGTGTATTTAAAATGAAAAAGATTGGATTTGACAATAATCAATACATCACAACACAGTCAGAGCAGATAAGAAAACGTCTGTCTCAGTTTGGCGGTAAGCTTTATCTTGAATTCGGCGGCAAGCTCTTTGACGACCATCACGCTGCAAGAGTACTGCCCGGATTTGAGCCTGACAGTAAGCTCAAGATGCTTCTTCAGCTTAAAGAAGAGGCTGAAATTATTATCGCCGTAAGCGCCAAGGCTATTGAAGAAAAGAAGCTTCGCAGAGACCTTAACATTTCTTACGATAAGGAAGTTCTTCGTCTTATCGACCTTTTCAGAAGCGTAGG
>JAZQZO010000342.1:0-2566 GCA_045634065.1 Acutalibacteraceae bacterium | reverse complement strand
CAAGACCTTCAGCCATGTAAGCAGCACCCATATGAGTCATTTCAGCCTTACGCTTGCTTGTCTCCTTAATGATGCCGGGGATCTGCCAGGGTTTGCTCCAGTCAAGTGAGAAGTGCATTGTAGCAACTGTTTCCATATGACATACTGAGCCCTGGTTGAATGCTACGAAGGGAAGGTTGTACTTATCGATAATGTTGTTAAGACCTGCTGTAAGTCTGTCACCCATAAGACCTGCCTTCTGGCAAGCGTTCTGCTTGTCGATTTCTTCAAGAGTATAGTAACCTGCTACGCAAGAAAGAGGTGTAGCAGCCATTGTACCGCCGCAGAATGCCTTCTTGATCTTCATACCGCTTGCATCAAGACCTGCACCCATATACTGCATATACTGCTTCTTACCGCCGATACCACCTGCACCGGGATAACCACCTGCGATAACCTTACCGAAGATTGTAAGGTCGGGTTCAACACCGAAGTAACCCTGAGCACCTGCCATACCCATACGGAAGCCTGTAACAACTTCGTCAAAGATAAACAGTGCACCATACTTACGACAAAGTCTTTCAACGCCCTTGTTGAATTCGAAATCAAGAGGACGAGTACCGCTTTCGGGACCGATGGGCTCAATAAATACAGCAGCTGTACCGCCGTTGAGCTGATTTCTTCTGAGCTTTCTTTCAAGATCATCAAGATCGTTGGGATAGAATTCCTGTGTATCTCTCATAAGACGCATAGGAACACCGCTTGCCTGTGTGAACTTTGAACCGGGTACACGGATACCGTAACCGAGCTGATCTGACCAACCGTGGTAAGCGCCACCCATCTTGATAATGTGCTTTTTCTTTGTAGCAAGTCTTGCAACACGGCAAGCTACCATACAAGCTTCAGTACCTGAACCGAGCATACGGAACATATCTACTGTAGGAACTGAGTCTGCAATCTTCTTAGCGAGTTTGTATTCGAACTCGTGGAAAAGACCTGTTGAAGGACCGCAAGTGTTAAGAAGATCGATAACCTGGTCGCGAACAATTTTGGGGTTTGAACCGAGAACTGTAGGACCGCCTGCCTGAAGGAAGTCATAGTATTCGTTGCCGTCGATATCGTAGAGCTTAGCACCCTCAGCCTTTGTGAAAACAAGGGGGAAGGGATAGTTGAAAGCAAGGTTGTGCTGTACGCCGCCGGGGATGATTTCTTTAGCTTCAGCGATCATAGCCTTTGACTTCTGACATTTTGCATCGAAATATTCTTCTTCGTACTTTTTGAGCACGTCGGGGTTAATTGAATGCATTGGAAGGGTAATCAGATGGTCAAGCTTTTCGTTGATGGCTTTGGCATCGGGATAATTGGAAATAGCGAATCTTGTGTCCATGTTTACATCTCCTAATATAATATTTTCTGTGTTAGTGAGCAGTCACTCACCTATTCTCTCTTATTATACAATATTTACACCTTTATGTCAATTGCATTTTCCACAGAAATATCACAAGTTTTTTGTGTATTTATACATATGATAAAAATGCAAAGCTACGCTTCCAATTAGTTACAGCATTGTAATAAATATATGTACCTTATTAACACTGAGTTCACGGATTGTATTTACTTCTGTATAAAACTAATGGTATAAACTTGCTGTATGTCCGCGAGGGACAAAATATTATTATTCAGGAGGATCATCCAGATGAAAAAAATTCTCGCAATCGTACTTGCACTCGTAGTAGTTGTAGCAGCTTTCGCAGCTTGCGGCGGCACAAAGGCTCCCGAAGTAACTCCTTACGAAGGCACACTCGAAGACCTCACAAACGCTCTTTATGAAGCTAACCCCGTTGAATTTATGGTTGGCCCCGCAATGCCCGTTGAACTCACAGACGTTGATGCTCTTATGGCATACCTCGGTCTTGAAGCAGCTGACGGCATCGCAGAAGCTACTTGGTCAGAATCAATGATCGGTGCTCAGCCCTACTCACTCGTTCTTGCTAAGGTTGCTGACGGTGCTGATATGGAAGCTATCAAGAACGCTATGTTCAATGGCATCAACACAAGAAAATGGATCTGTGTAGAAGCTGACCAGCTCAGAGTTGTTTCATCAGCTAACGTAATTATGCTTGTTATGGCAGGTTCAGAATTCGCTCCCGGTCTTGCAGACGGTATGGTAGAAGCATTCAAGACAAACGTAGGCGAACTTTCAGGCGAAACACTTACAAGAGGCTAAGAAATGGTCTTTTCATCGATTGAGTTTTTATATGCATTTTTGCCCATAACACTTCTCGGCTATCTCATAGCTCCGAGAAAAGCAAAAAATGTTGTGCTTCTTTTCTTCTCACTTCTCTTTTACTGGTGGGGCGAACCGAAATACACCATATTGATGCTTTTCACAATTACATTCTGTTATGCGGCAGGACGACTCATCGAAAATATGAACGGCACCCGGGTGGGCAGAGTCTTACTGAGCGTATCAGTAGCAGTGCCCCTTGGGCTTCTTGCTATCTTCAAGTATGCCGACTTTTTCATTGGGTCAGTCAATTCTCTTTCAGGGGCAGATATTCCCCTTTTAAAATTAGCTCTTCCTATC
>JAZQZO010000341.1:0-3279 GCA_045634065.1 Acutalibacteraceae bacterium | reverse complement strand
GGAGGTTGTATTGCCGGTGGCAGAAACTACTTCCATATTAATTCCAACGGTGATATGGAGCCTTGTGTATTTATCCACTTCTCAGATTCCAATATCAGAACTCATACTCTTTTAGAGGCTCTTCAAAGACCGTTGTTCATGGCTTTCAGACATGATCAGCCTTTCAACGATAATCACCTCAGACCTTGTCCTATGCTTGAAAATCCTCAATGCTTAAGAGATATTGTTAAGAGAACAGGTGCAAAATCAACCAACCTCATTCAGGAAGAAACAGCTGAAATGCTTTGCAGCAAGTGCGATAAGTTTGCGGCTGAGTGGGCACCTAGAGCTGAAGAAATTTGGAAGAGCTACAAGCATCCCAATCCCAAGACTCAGTATTACAGAGATACCGAAGAAGGTAAAGCTGAGTTTGGCAGAAAATAAAACGAGGCTTTTGTCAAACTTTTCCGAAAAGTTTGCGGGGTGCGGGGCGGAGCCCTGTATCAGAAAAAAGTTTCAAATTATACACATCTACAGAGGTAAGTAATACTTGCCTCTTTTTTTTTACTTTCAGCTAATCGGTGGGCAGGCGGCTCCATAAAATCGCCTTTGGCGATTTTCGAGGACGCATTACGCGTCCTCGTGCCGGATACAACCCGGCAATGGAGCCGCCGAAACTGAAAATTACAGCTTCCCCGTTGATTATATGTTAAAATAAGTGTATAATAAATCACAACTACAAATAATAATCAAACGGCAGGTGAGCACAGTGAAAAAATTTTTAACTTTAATAATATCTTTAACAGCTGTTTTTCTGCTGTCAATCTGTGCCTGTGCGGTTCATACCATAGATGGCGGTGTGTACATCAAAGATGTTCAAGTCGGTGCTGACGGCAGTGTACCCGAAACAGAAGAAAAAACTCTTGGCAGGGTACAGAACCTTAAGTTTGTCAAAAGTGCAAGAGGTGCTGTAACTTTATCCTGGGATAAGGTAGAGGGTGCATATGCCTATAAGGTGTTCATAAAGTATGAGGGAGACGAAAAATTCAGATATACTTATACTTTGAAAAATAATGAAGTTACTATAAAAGACATAGAAAATGAGGGCGGACTTGTATTCAGAGTCAGAGCATTCTGCTATGATGCAGGCAAGGTGATTTACGGCAAATACAGCAAAAGTGTCAACGCTGTAACCAAACCTGAAAATGTAACCAATATTTATACCAGAAGCATTTCAGATGATTCGATTACTCTTTATTGGGATAAGGCAAAGGGTGCTACGGGTTACAGAGTTTATATCTACAGCAAAAAAGATGATAAGTTCAAACTTTATAAGCGTACCTCGCGAACAACTATGACTATATCAGACTTAAAAAAAGATACTCGCTATACTTTTAAAATAATGAGCTATAAGCGTATTAATAACAGTACGGCTCTCGGCGATTTTAGTGGTGAGTATAAGGAATTTACTTACAATTCAGGCGGGGTACCTCGTAGTATGGCGCAAGTAGCAGAGTTTTATAATCAACAGATAGCGTTGCTTAAATCTCAGACTGATATGACCGTAAAACTCAACAAGAGTATTGATACAGAGTTTATCAGTTGCAGCAAAAGCAATCTGACTATGAGCGTCAAAAATACCCTCAGTTTATTTGAGGGTACCCTTAATAAAAACTACAAATATGTTGACGGTCAGAATGACAGCAAGAGTGCCAACAAGCTCATTGAACCTTATGGCAAAAAAGCTACCCTTGAAAGAAATGACATTAAAGAATACAGTGTAACCGAAAAAGATGGCAGGATTATCCTTAAGATAACTCTCAAAGAGGAAAGCAGTATTTATAATAAGGGCGACAAAAAGCAAAAGTCATATTATGACGGTGTCCTCGCACTGCCCGACTTCACCAAGCTTAAGACATCACCTCTTGTTATTGAAGGGGCTGACAGTTATTATGACGGCGGTAATATTACTATGACTGTCAAAGATGACAGAGTATCTTCACTGAACATCAGAGCTGCTATGCTTGCCGATATAGATTTCAGTGTATCCGATGTTACTGCAAGCACTGTTGTGGTATATGAACTGACAGAAAAATATAAAATAGTTTATAGTGATAGAGCTCAGTGAAATTTTCGCTGAGCTTAATATTTTTGTGAAAAAGCATAGTAAAATTAAATTTACATATTGAATTTATGTGAGTGATAATATATAATTATAAAAAAAGGAGGATTTTTATGGAAGATTTCAAAGATACAGCATTAGAGGTAGGGATGCTTGGGGCATTTTTATCAGGCTTGACTGTACTCGGTGGAGGAGTATTGATTTTAGGTCTTTTTGCAGAAATATGGATGATTTTTAACAATATAAAAAGCTTTTTGGGCTTTGGCGAATAAGATTGAACTATTTATAGAAAAGGAGAATTTATTATGTGGATGTTATTACCTTTTTTAGCACCTTATATGTTGCTTTACCCGATTATATGGCCATTTGAAAAATTGGCAGAACTTTTAGGTGGTTTTGCTGTTAATCTTGGCTTTGATTTTGAGAGACTTTTTAACAGATAAGATCTTATTTATGAAAGGGGAAAAATGTTGTGTGGATACTGTTACCGTTTTTTGTGGTTTTAGGGCCTGCCTTTGCTATTGGGGAGTTGTTTACAGTACTTCTTCCAACGAAACTTTTTGACAGAATATTCGATTCAATATTTTAATTTAAACTAGGAGATTTGTATTATGGATTTTTCGGACTTTTTTGACGATGTTTTTATGATTTTTACTGCGGTTTTTGTTGCTCTGCCACTAGCTTTTTCAGTGCGAGTTGTGGAGCTGACCGAAAAAATTGCTAATGTGCGTGATAAAGTTGCCGGATTTCTTGGTATTGGGGATTGGTATTATTAATAGTAGCTCAATGGCGCTTTTATTATTCCGGTACTTGTTCTTGGTGTTGTAACTTTACCGATTACATCGTCGGTGATGATAGTGCAACAATTTGTCAGAACTATAGAGTATATATTTGATTTTACATAATTAAAAAAATGCTGTGTCTATACACAGCATTTTTTCTGCCTTTTGGCTATTATGACAAAAAATATTGTTTAATAACACGATTTTTTACCAATACACTATTGCAACAATTGAATTTTTTTGATATTATTATAAGCGGTAAACAATAACCAATACTAATTCTCGAAAGGAGATTTAACATCATGAACTACACACATGAAGTTGAACAAATGTGTACGGTCGCTAAAGGACCGAACCACGGCCCCGCTCCCATTCCCGAAGAAGGTAAGTGGGTAA
>JAZQZO010000340.1:0-2162 GCA_045634065.1 Acutalibacteraceae bacterium | reverse complement strand
CACAGTATCGCGAGCTTCAGGGCTTTGCACAGTTCGGCTCAGATCTTGATGCTGATACCAAGGCAAGACTTGAGCAAGGCGCAAGAATCGTTGAAGTTCTTAAGCAGAATAGAAATTCTCCCATAGCAGTTGAGCTCCAGGTTGCAATTATTTTCGCTGTAGTAAATAATATGCTTCGTGAAATTCCTGTTGCTGATATTCACCGTTTTGAAGAAGAATTGTTTGAATATCTCACGGCAGTTAAGGGTGATCTTCTTGCCTCTATCAGAGAAACAGGCGAGTTAACTCCCGAAACTACCGAACAGCTCAAAGAATCCATCCTTAGTGTTAAAGAAAAATTTATTAAGTAATTATCTATGAAAGGAAGTGTATAGCATGGCTGGAATGAATGACATAAAAGCTCGCATTAAAAGTGTTGAAGGTACTATGCAAATAACCAAAGCCATGGAGCTTGTAGCAACGTCAAAGCTTCGCCGTGCAAAAGAAACTGTTGAACGTACACGTCCCTTCTATCAGGTTTTAGGTAATGCCATTGACGATATTGTATCCTTGGCTGCAGACAGCGAGCTTTGTTGGTTCGAAAAAGGTGCAAATAAAAAAACTCTTTTCATCGTGTTTGCAGGTGACCGTGGTCTTGCAGGCGGATATAATTCCAACATTTTCAAGTTAACGGAAAAGCTTAGTGCCGAAAAAGAAGCCATTTGGCTTCCCATCGGTAAAAAAGCTGTTGAGTATGCTAAGCATAGAAATTACAGTATACTCACAGCTGCTTTTGCTGAAGCAGCTGACCAGGGTGTTGGCTCAATTCTCTCCTTAGGTAAAATTGTTAGTGACGGCTTTGCTAATGGTGAATATAGTGAAGTTATACTTGTATTCACGGAATTTGTATCTATGATGACACAAAGACCCGTATATGAAACTCTTTTGCCTTTAAGAAAAATTGATTCATCAAAGGAAATTGATTTTGAAACTGACTGCAAACCTGCAGAAATGCTTAATCAAATCGTTCCTCAATATGTTGGCGGTGTTATGTACTCTGCCCTTTGCGAAAGCTTGGCATCCGAATCAGGTGCAAGAAGAATGGCAATGAACTCTGCTAACAAGAATGCTGAAGAAATAATCAGCTCCTTGATGCTTCATTATAATAGAGCTCGTCAGGCAGCTATAACTCAAGAAATTACAGAAATCGTGTCAGGCGCTGAAGCACTTTGATTTAGCGCACACAGTTTGAAAGGAAATAAAGCAGATGAAAAACATCGGCAAAGTAATACAAATTATCGGACCTGTTCTTGATATAAGGTTCGAAAATGGACAACTCCCCGACCTTCTCGGTGCTATTGAAATCGAGCATGAGGGCAAAACAATTGTCTGTGAAGTAGCAAGCCAGCTCGGTGATGACGTGGTTAGATGTATCGCCATGTCTTCAACTGACGGTATGTCAAGAGGTATGGACGCAGTTTATACCGGTACAGGTATTACCGTTCCCGTAGGTAAAGAAACTCTTGGTAGAATCTTTAACCTTCTCGGTGAGCCTATTGACAATCTCCCTGCTCCCGAAAATGCAGAAAAATGGTGCATTCACAGAGATCCTCCTTCTTATGCTGAACAAGAAAGTGCTACTGAAATACTTGAAACAGGTATCAAGGTAGTTGACCTTATCGCCCCATATACCAAAGGTGGTAAAATAGGTCTTTTCGGCGGTGCCGGAGTTGGAAAAACAGTACTTATTATGGAGCTTATCAATAACGTAGCTAAAGAGCATGGTGGTATTTCCGTATTTACAGGTGTTGGTGAGCGTACAAGAGAGGGTAATGACCTCTATAACGAAATGAAAGAGTCAGGAGTTCTTTCTAAGACTGCACTTGTTTACGGTCAGATGAACGAACCTCCGGGAGCAAGAATGAGAGTTGGTCTCTCAGGTCTTACTATGGCGGAATATTTCCGTGATCAAGAAGGTCAAGACGTTCTTCTCTTTATTGATAACATCTATAGATTTACACAGGCAGGCTCTGAGGTTTCTGCTCTTCTTGGCAGAATGCCCTCAGCGGTTGGTTATCAGCCCACACTTGCAACCGAAATGGGCGTACTTCAGGAAAGAATCACATCAACAAAGCGCGGTTCTATCACATCCGTTCAGGCAGTATACGTACCTGCCGACGACT
>JAZQZO010000339.1:0-4726 GCA_045634065.1 Acutalibacteraceae bacterium | reverse complement strand
GTTGACTATCTTACAAGTGATGAATCACCCGTTCCAAAGGCTCTCATCGGTCACGCAGTAGGCGATATCATTGAGGTTGAAGCTCCCATCGGCATTATCAAGTACGAAGTAGTAGAAATCAATAAGTAATTCTCCGAAAGGAAGTAAACATATGTCAGAAGAAAAGAATGTAGTTCTTCCTCAGGGAGAAGTACAGCAGGATACAAATGAATTAAGACAGGTAAGAGTAGATAAGCTCGAAGCTCTTCAGCAGGACGGCAAGGATCCTTTTGTAATTACCAAGTATGATCAGACTCATCACAGTGCCGTAATTAAAGAAAACTTTGATGAACTTGAGGGTAAAACTGTTCGAGTTGCAGGCCGTATGATGTCAAAGCGTATTATGGGTAAAGCATCATTTTGCAATATTCAGGATTTAAAGGGTAATATTCAGTCATATGTTGCCCGCGACAGTCTTGGAGAAGATGAATACAAGGATTTCAAGAAGCTCGATATCGGTGATATTATCGGTATCGAGGGTAGTGTCTTTAAAACAAAGACAGGTGAAATCTCAATTCACGCTGAGAAGATAGTTCTTCTTTCAAAATCACTTCTTCCTCTTCCTGAGAAGTTCCACGGCCTTACCAATACAGATACAAGATATCGTCAGCGTTATGTTGACCTTATAATGAATCAGGAATCAAAGCAGACTCTTATTAATCGTTCAAAGATTATCAGAGCTGTCAGAAATTATCTTGATGCACAAGGCTTTATCGAAGTTGAAACACCTATGCTTGTATCTAATGCAGGCGGTGCAGCAGCAAGACCTTTCGAAACTCATTTCAATGCACTTGATGAAGATTTCAAACTTAGAATTTCTCTCGAGCTTTACCTTAAGAGACTTATCGTAGGCGGTCTTGAGAGAGTTTATGAAATCGGCAGAGTATTCCGTAATGAAGGACTTGACACAAGACACAACCCCGAGTTTACACTTATGGAACTCTATCAGGCTTATACAGATTATCACGGTATGATGGATCTCACAGAAAACCTGTATCGTTATGTAGCTCAGGAAGTTCTCGGTACCACAAAGATTGTTTACAACGGTATTGAAATGGATCTTGGTAAGCCTTTTGAGAGAATTACAATGCTTGATGCTGTTAAGAAGTATGCAGGTATTGACTTCAGTGTAATCAAAACTGATGAAGAAGCAAAGGCTCTTGCCAAGGAAAAAGGTATAGAGTTTGAAGCAAGACATAAGAAGGGTGATATACTTAACCTCTTATTTGAAGAGTATGTTGAGCATCACCTCATCCAACCCACATTCCTTATGGATCACCCCGTTGAGATTTCACCTCTCACAAAGAGAAAGCCCGAGAACCCCGACTATGTTGAGCGTTTCGAGTTCTTTATGAACGGCTGGGAAATGGCCAATGCGTACTCAGAGCTTAACGATCCCATCGACCAGAGAGAACGTTTCAAGGCTCAGGAAGAACTTCTCAAGCAGGGTGACGATGAAGCCAACACAACCGACGAAGACTTTATGACAGCCCTCGAGTACGGTATGGCTCCCACCGGCGGTATCGGTTTCGGCATCGACAGAATGGTAATGCTTATGACCGACTCAGCAGCTATCCGTGATGTACTTCTCTTCCCCACAATGAAGAGCTTAGACAAATAATCCCTTATAAATAAAGGGCTTGCGGGGTTGAGGTGGAAATTTATACCCCAATTTTACCCCACATTTTGAAAAAATCTCTGAACCGATCTCTGAAAAGAGGTCGGTTTTTGCTATTAAATTTTTCCACTTATCCACCTACCTCATCTGTCATAATATTTATATACGACTTATACAAGGAGATAAAACAACACAACATTAGTATTACATATAACAAACTGAAATAACGGTTATACAGTGACGTAAGTCAAGGTATAACCGCTTATTTCTTATACGGGCAGCGATTTTATTGTAAATTGCAAATTGGCCTATGGAGAAACCCGATGACCACAGGAGTGTCGCCCTGTGGTGTCTGCCAGCTCGGCCGTTGAGGAAGTATGAGCCAACGACAGTTTAACGTAATAAATTTGGGAGGTGGTATATATGTCGAAGAAGAAAAGAAGAACCAGCATCACCCAGCAGATAATGAACGAGGTAATTAAGATTCAAAACGAGAAAACATCGCACGATCTTAGCAGAAAGCATTACATTCGCAACACAAAAAAGTTCATAGTATTCTGTCGTGAAAATTACGATTGTCGTGATTTTGAAAGTTGTCGTAAGCATATTCAGGATTACTCTGATTACCTGCAATCTCAGGGGTATTCGCCAAGTACTATCCACAGCTACATTGCCGCAGTCTGTTCTACTTTTAGTTTACCGATGGATGAAGTCAAGAAACCTATTCGTAAAACAGCAGAATTCTTTCGTGGGAGAGAAAAAGGTGAAAAAATCAGAACTAATCAGGATCTCACCGATCCTGAATGGAGCTCCATCGTCGAGTTCCAAAGACGAGTCGGCTTACGTAGAGCAGAGCTAAAAGAACTAAGAAAAGAGGATGGCTTGATAGACGAGTCGGGTCATTTTACAGTTTTTGTACGCAACGGCAAAGGTAGAAAAAGGCAAAATCAAAGACTTAATTCAGAAGAAGATGTAGAATTCATAAAGAGATATTTTGATGCTGTTGGTACGGGGGAGAAAATCTTTGAAGATAAGTATTTTAAAAATGATTTAAATTTCCATAAATTAAGAGCTGACTCTGCCAAAGAGTACTATGCTATCCAACTCGACAGGATACTAAAAGAGCCGGGATATGCCGAAACATTAGAAACTGAGATTAAAAGGAGATGGCAACTGTACAACATTAACCCGAAAACAGGCAGACCAAAGAAATTCCTGCAGTCGCAAATACAAGGTTGGTACGTGTTGAGAGGCGACAACAGAGCAAAAGCTATCAGAGAGGGCAGACCCCTCAGGTATAACAGACTTGCTGTGATGGCAACGAGCATATTTAAGCTTTCACATTGGCGTTGTAATGTCACAGTACAAAATTACTTGTCAATTTGAGTTCATCAATCATTTTCATCACTCAAATGAGCGATGAAATTTCAAGTTATCGTATAGGGCAATCTTACATAATTATAGTAAGAAGCAGAGACGGTAGGAGTTTAAACCTATCGCCTTTGCTTTTATTTTTATAAAAGAAAGGATTTTTATAATGAAGTATTTAGAAACACGAACAGTAGCTGAATATCAGCTTGATAATGGTCTTATAGCTTGCATTAGAGAATTGTCATTGCCTGATACCATAAGAGTTGATTTGAGCATTTATGAGCGAATGGTCGATGTACCTGAATTGCATATGTACTCAAATCTTAAACAAGGAAAAAACAATATCGATGGAATGGCTGATATTTTGGCTATTCTCTCAGACGAAGACAAGTGCCTAAAAACATGGCAAAACTATGTAGAACTAAACAAAAAGAAGGAGGATTAATTTTTATGAAGACAATTTTTTGGCATCAATATGAAGCCTTAGAGCTCGATTATAGCAAAGACAAATATCACGGTATAATTAAGATGGAGTTGATTGACGACGATAAACTCAGATGCGAAATCATTCTGGAGGACAGCAAAAATCCCGAAAGAGATGACCTTATAATAGGCACCATAACAAGCGATAAAGATGCAGTTGACGGATGCAGATTTCACGCAATTAACTTGCTTCTGAATGAAAAGTTCTGTAAAGCTTGCTGGAACAGTTATATGAAGGAAGGCGATAGTTGAAATATACACCTAACTCCGTAAGGGGTTCGGTGTTGTACCATAAGTAACAATTAATTTTAGGAGGAACAATGTCAAACATATTAGAAGAATTATTCTACAATAATATTGAAGTGCAAATGCAAAAGTCACACATTACACCCCAACTTAGGGCTAAATTGAGCAAGCTCTGTGAAAAAGAAGAACTTATAAAAGAAGAATTACCGGAAAAAACATTGAAGTTATTTAATGAGTACATAGATCAATACAATGAGTATCTAACCCTAAGCTGCTGTGATAATTTTATGTGTGGGTTTAAGTTCGGGGCTAGATTTATTCATGATGCTTTTGAGGATGGTACAAATTAAATAGCAAAAGAGAACCTCGAAATTGAGGTTCTCTTCTGTTGTCCGGGTAGGACGGTATAGAATTATGACGATATACTTATATTATGACAGATGATGAAGGAAAAATGAAAATTTGTTACTTTTGGGTGTAATTGTAACTATATAATTGAGCATAGTACAAATATTGTCATTTTGGGGTGTTTAAGGCGATAAATTGTACAATTTTCATTGATTATATTTATATTATGTAGTATAATTCACTATGTATAATTATACCTTGTTTCGTATGAAAAGGAGAATATTCAAAATGGTAAATATTCGTACGCTCGAAAAAGAATTATGGGAGGCAGCAGACCTTCTTCGTGCTGATTCTAAAGTGACATCACAGGAGTATTGTATGCCTGTGCTTGGCCTTATATTTTTAAGATATGCATACAGTAGATTTAAGTTTGTCGAGGCTGATATATTAAAGGATAGACCCATGCGTAACGGCAGAGTGCTGCCCGTCGAAGCTGATGATTTCAAAACGAAAAGTGCTATCTTTCTTCCGAAAGAGGCGAGATATGAATATCTATTAACTCTTCCTGATAATGCAGATTTAGGACAGGCTCTTAATACTGCTATGGAACTCATAGAAGGT
>JAZQZO010000338.1:0-3094 GCA_045634065.1 Acutalibacteraceae bacterium | reverse complement strand
TATCGGTTATCAGCTCACATCGGTCATCTATGGTGTGCTTGCTCTTGCAGTTATGATGTACTGCTTCTTCGGCTGCAGAGAGAATACAAACTATGAGGAGCTTGAAAAACCTCAGCTTTTCAGCAGTATCAAGGCTCTTATGACAAATCCGCGCTTCTGGATTTTCGGTCTTGCAGGTGCATTCTATTCAGCTGCATTCTCACTTATTTCTCAGGCTATTCCTTTCTTTGTCAAGTACACTCTCGGTCTCGGCGGAAGTATGACAACTGTTATGCTTGGAATAGTTTTAGGTGTAGCTGTTATCGGTATAGTTATCTGGTCAAAGGTACTGCAAAAGGTTGACATTATGAAGGTATGGAGAACAGGCTTCATTATTATGGCAACAGCATTTATCCCCCTTTTCTTTGTTAATTCCCTTGTACCCACTATTGCTATTGCAGCTGTTGTGGGTATAGGTGTTGCAGCTTGTCTTACAACTATGGACTGCATCGGTGCTAAAATTGTTGACGATGACTACCGTAAGCACGGCATAAAGAGAGAGGGTATCATAAACAGTCTTATGGGTGTTATGAACAGACTCAACGGTCTTTACACCTCACTTGCATTCTATGCAGCATCCGAATTTTTCGGCTTTGTCAGCGGTGACGAGCCCGGTGATAACCCTTCAATGGCGGCAAGAGTTCTTCTCTGCCTTTTCCCCGCTGCTGCAATGATAGTTGCTTCCGTTATCACATTCTTCCTCAAATTCCCCAAGGATGACAAAGAAAATGGCTAAATATCTGATTATAAATGCCGATGATTTCGGTCTTAACAAAGAGCAGAATGATGCAATAAAAGACTTGCTCAACAATAAACTCATAACCTCAACATCACTTATGTCCGTTGCATCTCAGGCTGAAGATGCAGTGAGTTTCACAAGAGATATCGACTTCCCCGTGGGTGTACACATAACACTAAACTCCGACGAAGAAGCCTACTGTTATCCGCCACTTACAGGTGCAAAATCTCTCGGTGAAGATTACCTCTGGCTTGAAAGCAAGAATCTGACATTCAAAGCAAAACGCAAAGATGTAAGAGCTGAACTCGAAGCACAGTACAGGTACATCCTAGATAACGGAGCAAAGGTTGATCACGCAGACAGTCATTGCGGTACAGTTTACGGTATCAACGGCAGAAGATTTTTTCTTGATGCTTTTGATTTCTGTAAGGAGCACAATCTGCCTTTCCGCTTCCCTAGAACTGTAGGATTCCTCGAAAGACAAATCGGTATGAAGATACCTGCACCGGTAGTGAAAATACAGCAGATGATAGTACAGTCAGCAGAAAAAAGAGGTGTAAAACTTCTCGATGACCTTGTATCAAACCCTTGGACAATAGACAGAATCAAGGATTACGAAACACTCAGAAAGTACTATCTTGATGCTGTCGACAACTGTATTGACGGTGTTACTGAGATTTTTCTACACCCTGCCCTGCCCAATGAGAAATATAGCAAAGAGTGGCAGAAAAGGGGGTTCGAATATCAGCTTCTCAAAAGCGGAGACTTGCCTCAGCGTGCCAAAGATAAAGGTATAGAGGTTGTCGGTTGGGAAATTTTCACAAAATAAAATACTATCGTAACCCCCAAATAATCCCCCGACTACCAATAAAGTACAACACAGTCTAAAATATACTCATACAATCTAACCAAGGCTAAAGAAGTCTAATGGAGTTCCTTAGACACAATATGGAGGTAAATATGAGTACAGAGATACAAAGAGTAAAAAATCAGGTGACACTTGAAACATGAGTAGCAGAAGTGGAGTCTTGCCAATTCAATGGTACTGAGGGTGCTGAAAAATGCTCAGTGATATCGCATCAAGCTGTGAAGTATATCTGGTTACCGGATACACGGATATGATAAAAGTTATTGACGGTCTTGCTACTATTGTACAAGGCAAATTGTTGCTTGATCCCTTCAGTAAAGCTTACAGGTGTTATCGAAGAGAAGATATTGTCAATGTATGCATTGCTTAAAATGCTGTATCTTGCTCAGGTTGATATTACAAAGAAATGGACAGGCAGACGTAGAGACTGAGGTGAAATTCACTCTCAGCTTGAAGTGTTTTTTGCGGACAGGTTGCCCTGATAGCAGAAAAACTCATGACATATCAAGGGTAAAATGAACGGCTGAGCAATCAGCCGCCCTTGACATACCACGATTTGTTTCAACAAATAATATTTAATAACAATGCTCACAACACCGCAATAAAACTACAAGCAACAGCCAACGGATTGTTTCCGCTGGCTGTTGAAAATTTTAATAGTGATATAGGCCACAAGCACAAACCTTATTTTTCTTAAATAGCTTGTTGAAGAAAATTGTGATCTTCCAGATAATCTTCGTAAATATACTTGTGTTATGGCACTTGCAGGAACAGTAAGCTGTAAAATCATAATCACAACCGTCACATTTTCCGTCATGATTATTGTCTTCGTGATAATGTATTACACTACTCTCATCAACCATAATATAAACACTGAAAGATTTAGCCATAAAACATATATATCCGTTTTCTATGGTTACAGGTTCGATTCTTTCTCTGAGGCCTGTATTTGAATCAATATGGTATACTGCAATTTTATCCTCATTATAATCTGCAGGCAGAGGAATTCTTACAAGGACAGGAATATCGGGCTGAACTTCCTGATCATCTATGTAAGTTTTGATATTCCAAGCCTTAATGTTGCCGTACTGCTGAGTGAGATACTGTGAGCCGTTGAATACTTCTTCAACATTGACTTTAACGTCCTCCTCATATGAACCTTCAGGATACTCAACAGATACACCGCTGTCTTTATCTTCGGATACCTTGCCGACAACCTTTGGAATAGTCTGAGCTTCTGAGAAAGTACAGCGTTCACAATTTCTTTTCTGAATACCCTTTTCAAGAAGAGTTGCTTCTTTTAAAATTTTCCATTCGCCCATACTATGTCCAGACTTATTTATTATCGTACCGGAAGCTATGATTATTTTACAATCTGAACAGTATGTATCGCCACTGTAACCGTCTTCTGTGCAGGTTGCATCATTCTTGTTTTCAAGATATGTACC
>JAZQZO010000337.1:0-14392 GCA_045634065.1 Acutalibacteraceae bacterium | reverse complement strand
ATTTACAGTCTGCTCCCTTTGGCCACTCGGGAACCTACCCATATAAAAAAACTGGAGCTGGTGGACGGACTCGAACCCCCGACCTGCTGATTACAAATCAGCTGCTCTACCAACTGAGCTACACCAGCTTATCTAAGCTTTCTGTCGACCCTCTCGTCGACTGCTTGAGTATAATACCACAACTTATTCAATATGTCAACACTTTTTTTCAATTTTTTTGATATTTTTTTATTTTATTTTTTTCCTATTTTAAGAAGCATTTTTTTACCCTAAAAAAGAAGATACTCCCACCCTTTTGGAATGGGAGTATTATTCTTAAACTAACTTCATAAGTTCAGGCAGCTTTTTAATTGCACCGGCAACTCCTGAAAGAATCTTCACTAGACCCTTGCCTGTTTTTTCGCCGTTGAGAATCATCAGCAGACCCTTTGCCATTTCCTCAGTGAAAACACCTGAGCTCATACTTACAAAGTTTCTGATAGGAATTTCCAAAGCCATAGCCTTGAGCATAGCCGCCATTGACTCATCACCCTTTATGGAAATGTCCACAGCCGAAGAAATCATAACATTGATCTTGCTGCCCCACTTGGTATCTGCCGCATCACCCAGACTGTTAGCCATTGTGAAACGTGAACCTACCGCAAAGTCTCTTGCGGGAATTTTACGACCAAGAACAGCTTCGAATTCCTTATCAGAAAGTGACTGCACATTCGCACCGTAATATGAGGGAGCTGTTTGACGATAGTCGGGTATTGGTGAATTATCTGTAGACTCAACAAATACATTTGCTGTGAGTTTTATATCTCTAGAGGATGCACCTACAAGAATCTCGAACTCGCCACTCTCTACCTGCCAGGTTGCTGCACCTGCATTATAGAAAGCGAAAGCTCTCTTGCCGAGTTCTATTTCAACTGTAGTCTCCTCTCCTGCCTTAAGGAAAACTTTCTTGAAGCCCTTGAGTTCTTTTGCAGGACGGAAAATAGTACTTTCTTTATCGCTGACATAAACCTGAGAAATTTCAGCACCGTCGCAATTGCCGACGTTTTTTATTTTATATGACACTGTGAGCGTATCCGTATCTTCAATCTTCTTTTTGCTAAGCTTCAGATCACTGTATTTAAATTCAGTGTATGACAAACCAAAACCAAAGGGGAAAAGTACATCTTTCTGTGCTGTGTCATAGTATCTGTATCCGATGTAAATACCCTCTTTATGCTCTGCCAATCTCTTGGTACCCGGGTAGTAATTGCAGCAGGGTACATCTGCGAGTGATAAGGGATATGTTTCCGCTAACTTGCCTGAGGGACAAAGGTCACCTGATACGATATCAGCTATGGCATCGCCACTTGCCTGACCGCCTAAGTAGCCGTTGATAAGACCCTTTACCTTGCCGAGCCACGGCATTGTCACAGGTGAACCGCCTGAGAGTACCACAATCACATTTTCATTGACCTTGAGAACTTCTTCAACAAGATTGTTGTGTGACTTGGGCAAATTCATATGCTCACGGTCGTAACCCTCTGATTCATATTCTTCTGTAAGGCCGATGAAAACAAGGGCAATATCAGCCTTTTCGGCAATTTTGCAAGCGTCGGTAACCATTGCCGGCATTATCTCATCTTTTTTCTTGTTATATCCGGGTGCAAAATTAAGAGTGTAACCCTTTCCGAGAAGTCCGTCAAAAGCATCTGTTATCTTTGTGGGCTTAATAAGCGAACTGCCTGCACCCTGATATCTCGGTGCTCTCGCCATTTCACCAATAACCGCAATTTTCTTCTCCTTGCCCACAGGGAGAATCTTATCTTCATTTTTGAGAAGCACTATTGACTGTCCGCAGATTTTTGCAGCTAATTTGTGATGAGCCTCTTTGTCGTATGTATAACCGTCTTTAAATGCGGCTTCAGACTTTTTAATTAGCGTAAGCATTCTGTCAGCATTGTCGTCAACTACACTTTCACTGAGCTTACCGTTTCTCACAGCATCGCAGATTTTCTTGTCATTGATTCCGAATGAAGAGGGCATTTCAAGCTCATTGCCGTTTTTGAAACCTTCAATTCTGTCATTAACTGCTCCCCAGTCGCTGACAACTATACCCTCGAAGCCCCAATCATCACGCAGAATCTTCTTCTGAAGATATTCGTTATCCGATGCATAAACACCGTTTATCTTGTTGTATGAGTTCATAATTGTCCAGGGCTGAGACTTCTTTACGGCAATTTCAAAAGCTGTGAGATAAATCTCTCTGAGAGTTCTTTCATCAACAACACTGTCAATAATCATTCTCTTTTTTTCCTGGCTATTTACAGCAAAATGCTTCATTGATGTGCCGATGCCTTGTGACTGCACGCCGTCAATCCAGCCTGAAGCAAGTTCACCCGCAAGAAGTGGGTCTTCGGAAAAATATTCAAAGTTTCTGCCACAGAGAGGTGAACGCTTCATATTCACACCAGGCCCGAGAATTACGCTGACTTTCTCCTGCAGGCACTCTTCACCGAGAGCAACACCCATTTCATATAGCAGTTCAGGATCCCAGGAGCAAGCAGTTGTTGCTGCTGTAGGAAAACAAGTTGTGGGCACTGAATCTTCAAGACCGCCCTTACCCTCGGGATTTTTCTTTCTCAGACCGTGAGGGCCGTCTGTAACCATAATCTCAGGTATACCGAGTCTTTCTATTCCTTTTAAATTCCAGAAATCCTTACCTGAGCAAAGTCCGACTTTTTCTTCAAGGGTCATTTTGCTTATAAGTTCACTGTTCTTCATATTTCTCCTCCTGTAATTTATTACTTCTTAATTATAGCTCGATATTTATTGCAGGTCAAGTTGTTTTTTCATCAAAGGAAAGTTTGCGATGAGATGCAGTCGGGGCTCAGGCAAAATCCGTGAAAACGGATTTTGTGACGTACGCCCGCGGCGTACGTCTGCCGAAGCTTCGCTTCGGCACCTGAGCCCCGCCCCACAGCCGCATCAAAACTGAAAGCACCCTGCAAAAGCAGAGTGCCTTATCTCACTTGGCATACATCATACCGACTACCCAATTTCTGAATGAGCAAGGGAACATCTTGCAGAGTACACTTAAAACTTTATATGTAATACCTATAGCACAAACAGGTTTAACTTTCTTACGAAGAGCTACCTTGGCTATATACTTACCGGCAACTTCGGGACTCATACCCTTAGCCTCGTCTTTTTCCATACCGGCAACGCTTCGGCTGATTCTGCCACCATAAACATCATCACCCTCAAAGGACTTCTCTCTCGCACCGGTAAATTCGGTACAGATATCTCCCGGTTCCACGGCTGTTGCTCTGATACCGAAGGGTTTCACCTCGTTATCAAGACAGCTTGTATATGACTCAATAGCAGCTTTTGAAGCAGAATAATAGGTCTGGAATGGTATATGCGCCACTGCGGCAACGGAGCTGATGTTGACAATTCTACCACTGCCCCGCTCTCTCATATAAGGTAGAAATGCTCTTGTTACCGTCACAGCACCGAAGAAATTGACCTCGAACTGTTTCTTTGCCTCTTGGGTGGTAGTAAACTCCACAGCACCTGAAATTCCGAATCCTGCGCAGTTAATAAGAATATCCACTCTGCCCTGAGCATCCATTATCTCTTTTACTGCAGACAGAACATCACTTTCAACTGTTATATCAGTTTTAATGTGATTTACATTTTCAATGGGAATATTTCTTCTGCTAAGGTCATAAACCTTACAACCCATATCACGAAGGGCTATAGCCGTACACCTGCCGATGCCTGAACTTGCGCCTGTTACAACTGCGACCTTACTCATACTATTTCTCCTGCGGTAATTTCAGAGAAAGCCTTGAGCCATTCTTCTTTGATAAGTTCGTGACCCTTAAGTGTCGGATGCACACCGTCACCTGTGAGTTCTATTGCAGGAGTAGTTTTCACAGCCTCATCAAACATAGCCTGAAGGTCGACGAACTTCAAGCCGTGCTTTTCGGCAAGTTTTTTTGCAATATCAGCCATCTCAGCTACACCTGAGCTGAATTTTTCAAATCTGTCCGGTTCATCGGGTCTGTTATCAGAGGCAATGCCGTGGAGAAGGAAAGGACCCATAATAATCATTTTAAGCTCAGGGAATTCCTCTTTCAGCTCCTCGATGAGCATATTATAAACCTTTTCAAATCTGACAGTACCTGTGCCGGTTCCCTCCGAATCAAAGTTACGCCACACATCGTTAACGCCCACGAGAAGGCTCATATAGTCAGGTTTCAGCTTGATGATATCTTTCACTATTCTTGCATATACGCCAGGTATTCTGTCGCCGCTGACACCTCTGTTGTAGAATTTATAAGTCCCGGGGACATTTTTTTCAAGTTCTTGACTTACCAACTTCGGGTACCCTTCGCCCATAGCAGTAACTTTTTTTATGAGTTTTCCGCCACTAAAAAGAGCAATCGAAGACTGTTTATTGTCGGTTGCTTCGCGGTATCTGTGGCAGTCAGTTATAGAATCTCCCTGAAAAAGTATTGTCTTCATACATATCCTCCTTTTTTGTTATTCTGACAGGTATTATAACACATTATTGTAATGAACTCAAGATTGCATTATATAAAAACAGCCGGATGTCTGTAACAACATCCGGCAAAAAATTATTTATTGAACAATTTTATGAAGAATTCAATAATTAAGTTTAAGAACTTGAAGAGTAAAGATACTCTCTTATCACTTTCTGTTTTAGCAACGCTGTCCTTATCTTTGGTTGCAGGAACAAGTTCTTCACCGTCAATATGAGCATCAAGGAACTGAGGATACTCTTCATAGGTTGTAACAGTCACATCCTCACCGTTAAAGAAAGCTCTGATGAGATTGTGATAGACATCGGTAAAGTGGTCGTGATAGCTGTTTTTGATAAACCAAGTTTTATCGGGAAGAACGCAGGTTGATGCATCTATCTTAAGGTCGGGTGAAAGATATGCCTTATCATCTTCTGACATATTTGCAATGTACTCTTCGGAAAGAGTTGTGCCGTAATCTGCACAGGTTGCACCGAATGAAGCATATTTTGTTTCAGCAATAGCATCACTTGTGGGAACTGATTCACCGAAAACAGGAGCAGCGGGAAGATTGTACTTCGCAATAATAGAAACATCAATCTTATCTTTGATGTTGAGAATGTTTTCTCTTGAAGGTTTCTGCACTTCAGTGTTGTATCTTTCAATAAGCTCTATAGTACCTGCATATTCTTCTTTCAATTCATCTGTATTGTATATGAATTCTACTGCATCTGCAAAATACTCATCGGGTACCATTGCCCAGAATGAGGGGAATGAACCGTATGTAGCTCTGATAAGACGGGGGAAGAGGTTTTCTTTAATATTGTCAATAAGAGCCTGAAGCTTTTCTGTACCAAGATCAAGAAGAGTTGCCTGTTCCATAACAGCAAGCATCATATCAAGGAAGTCTTTAACTGTTGAATCTTCAACAAGCTCAATATATTTCATAAGCTCTGTTACATAGTCATCAAGATACTCTGCATTGATTTCAATGCGACCTGAGAAGAAAGCACCGATTAAACCTATACCCTCTGTTGAAGGAATGAAGAATGATACCTTGTTGATTTTTTTAAGTGCTTCCTCATCCATAGCAGCAAGATATGTTGAAAGAACGTTAGCACCAAAGCAACGACCGATAATATTTACTTTATCAGCACCCTTTGCCTTTAAAAGGAAATCGATTGTTTCTTCAAGGCTGTTGCCGTCATTGCTGTTTTCGATAACAGAATAGGGTGATAATCTCCAGTCATAGAAGAAACTGTGATCAAAGCCAAGATAAGGGAAAAGTCTTAAAGGATTTGAATAACCGATAGGATTTCTGCCTGAACCGTCTTTTACTGTTGCATCAGGTGCAAGTCTGATTTCATCAAATATAGGTGCAATTACATCATAAAGTGTATCGCAATATTTATCATAATCACCTGAAAAAGCACCCATAGCAAGCTCAGTAAGACAAGGAGCGAGCGCTTCCTTTATTGTTGCACCGACATCAGTGCTTACGGGGTAGATTTTCTCTGATTTCTGACTATTTGCATCAGCATAAAGCTCTGAACCGTAACCTGTGATATAAAGAACGGGAACTTTCTTTTCTGCCGCAGCAGAAACTGCAACAGATGTTACACCGAAAACCGTAATCACAGTAAGAATGAGAGCAATGATTTTCTTGAAGTTTTTTGACATAATAACCTCTCCTTTAGGATTTTGATTTTTTTATAACAACAATATACAGATGTCGTTTAACCGCATCCGCAATATATCTAGGAAATTATACCAAACTGTCTAAATTTTGTCAACCAAAATCCTCGTATTATGTTTTTTGTTGTGGAATATTAATTAAAAATTTTTTTAACTGACCTTTAATTTTATTATTATTTTTTTAATATATTTGTTAATATTCTATTGACAACTCACAGCACCCAATGTATAATATTAGTGATAATCAGAGTGAAACTCTGGAAAAAATCATATTCTTTGAAGAAGGAGGTTTTCCGATATGACAACAATCAAATTCGAATTCGAAGGTAAGGAATACACTGTAGATATCAAGGTTGTACTTGAAGCTATCTTCAATTTCGTTGGTGCAATTCTTGCTAAGTTTGCTCCCGAAGTTAACGATGGATTCAAAGATGTAGCTAACAAGTTATAATTTAAATCAAACTAGTCTAATCCTAATTAATCAAGTAAGGAGGATAAAATAATGGCAGAATTATTCAACAAAATCTTTTCAATTGATTTTACAAAAGTTAGCGCTCAGGAAAAAGTAAATAAGTTTGCTGATTTACTTAACGAACTTTTTGCTTTTGTTTTAGGTAAGCTTGGCGCATAATTAGTGCGAAACAGACACCGCAGGTTAATCCTGTGGTGTTTTTCATTTCTACAGACATATAATTTTTAATATTTGCATCACATTTTTCTTTCGAAAAAATATATACAACACAAAAAAAATGTGATATACTCTCTAACTGTATTGTATCCCATTTAAGGGAATAATAACAAGGAGGTCATATTTATGGCAAATAACAAAGAAAAAACAACCAAACTCGTGCTTTTGGGACTCCTGACAGCGATACTTTTCGTTATGTCTTACACTCCCTTAGGCTACCTGCGAATCGGTGGAATTGAAATCACTTTCAATGTTATCCCCGTGGCAGTTGCAGCAATCGCTCTCGGCACAACGGGCGGCGTAGCTGTCGGAGCCGTTTTCGGACTGACAAGTTTCTTACAGTGTGTGCAGGGTACCAGCGCTTTCGGCGCAACACTTCTGAGCATCAACCCGGTTTTCACAGCAATTGTCTGCTTCGCACCACGTATTCTTGCAGGTCTCATCTCAGGCGCAGTACACAAGCCCCTTTCAAAGAAAATAGGTAAGAAAGTTCCCTGCTTTATTACAGGTTTCCTTTCAGCTTTCCTCAACACCCTTTTCTTTATGACAGTACTGATTCTTCTCTTCGGAAAGACAGACTACATTATGGGTATGAGAGGCGGTGCTAACCTTATCGCGTTCGTTTGCGCTTTCGTTGGCATCAACGCTGTGTTTGAAATGCTCGCTTCAACCCTTATCACAGGTGCTGTGGGCAATGCCCTCTACAAAGCCAAAGCTATTAAATGAGGTGACAAAAATGATTTTAGCAATCGACATCGGTAATACAAATATCGTTCTGGGCTGTTTCGACGATGACAACATCATTCTTCGTGAGCGTATCTCAACTAACCACACTGCAACTGTTGTGGAGTATGCCGCAACAATAAAGACAGCTTTTGAAATGAACAACTTAAACCCAAAAGACGTCAAGGGAGCTATAATCTCGTCAGTAGTACCTGCAGTGACAAACACTGTAAAAAGTGCTATTGAAAGATTTCTCGGTATTGATGCTCTTGTTATCGGCCCCGGCATCAAAACGGGTCTGAGCATTGTTATTGATAACCCCAGCCAGCTTGGCAGTGACCTTGTGGTTGACGCTGTGGCAGGTCTGAGCGAATACACCGCACCCATGATTATTATTGATATGGGTACTGCGACAACGGTTTCGGTTATCAACAGTAAGAAAGAATATATCGGCGGTATGATTGTGCCGGGTCTAGCTATTTCACACGATGCTCTTATCAGCAGAACATCTCAACTTAGCAAAATTGCTTTTGAAAAGCCCAAGAAAGTCATCGGCAGCAACACTGTGGACTGCATCAAAAGCGGTCTTCTTTACGGCAATGCAGGTATGCTCGACGGTCTTATCGATCGTATCAATGAAAGTCTCGGTGAAAAATGTACTGTTGTAGCAACAGGCGGTCTTTCAAGTATTGTCACTCCCCTTTGCAAAAACGAGATTATCGTTGACGAAGATATGCTTTTAAAGGGGCTCAAGGTAATTTATAATAAGAACAGATGAGTAAAAAGAAGCCGAAAGGCTTCTTTTTACTTATGAATATATAACAAAGTGATGAGTTGCGACAAACTCACCCGCTGCGGAAACTGCTGACGCAGGTGGAACAAGATTTCTAAAAAGCAGTGAAGTCGGTAACTTCTGCAAAGCCGATGAAAAGCACAGAGCAATTCGCTTCGTAGTCTGCAGTTGGAGGCGAAATAATAGTAAATAAAAAGCAGAGAGTGTGTACCGCAAAAAGGGCGGTTTTGCTTACTTTTGTCGCCCGGGACAAAAGTAAGAGCCGAGCGGCTTGAGCGAGCAGATCGAAAACAAGGAACTAACTATCCTTTTGAAAAAACGCATAGGGTAACAGACCCGAGTGGCAAGCACACGGAACCCTCACCTGTACTTGAAAGCAAAACAAAAAGACGAGTAGAAGCCTACCCGTCTTAATTTTATATAATCAGCAAAGTTTGACCGAAACTTCCCTATTCTTATTACCAACCGAATCCAAAGTAATCATTGAAGAAATCTTCAAAGCTACCTGCACCGCCGTAGTAGTAACCACCGTTGTTACCGGGAGCTGTTGTTGTGGGTTCTTCCTGCACACTGTCGCCCTTATCTTCAATAAGCGTGATAGTCACATCAAAGGTTGAAGTCTTGTATGTTCTTTGCTCAACACGGCAAAGAGTGAGAGTGAGAGTATCACCAACTGCACCTGTATCAATGAGATCAAGAAGAACACTGCTGTCATCCATATCCTTGCCGTTGACTGCGATGATCAGGTCACCAACCTGAGCCTTAGTGTTTGCAAGTGAACTGTCTGACGAAATACCCGCAATTACAAGTGAACCCTGAGGAAGTCCCTTGATTGAAACAACCATACTGTAAAGCTGATAAGCGCTCACTTCCGCATACTGAATACCGAGTTTGGGTCTGTTGGGTACATATCCGAATTTAATAAGAGATTCAACTACAGGCTGTGCAATTGATGTGGGCACTGCAAAGCCCATACCCTCGAAATCAGTGCTTGCAATCTTTGATGAGTTGATACCTACAATCTGTCCCGCTGTGTTAACAAGAGCACCGCCTGAGTTACCGGGATTGATAGCTGCGTTATGCTGAATACAGGTCATTGTGTATGTTGCACTAACACTTCTGTCAATGGCTGAAACAATACCGTCAGTAATTGAGCCGAAATATTCCGAACCACCGGGATTACCGATAGCATAGATAGGCTCACCGATTTTAAGAGTTGATGAATCGCCTACCTCAGCAAGAGGAAGACCTGTTGCCTTGATTTTCAGAACACCAATATCTGTTCTGGTGTCAGTTGCAACCTTTTCGGCTTCATATGTCTTGCCGTCAAGAAGAAGCACACCGAAAGTCACACCTGCTTCATCAATAACGTGGGCGCAAGTAACAATGTAAGTATAAGTACCTGTGCTGTCTTCCGCCCAGAGAATACCTGAGCCTTCACCGGCAAGCTGACCGTTTGAATAAGCCATTACGCCGACAACACTGGGTCTTACCTTATCCGCAACGAAAACGGAGTTTACTGAGCTTAGCTCTTTTGAGGGAGCTGTGGTCTGAATAGCATTGATTGTAATATCCTGATTTCCGCCCTGCTGTGTAGGTTCAGTGGTCTGCTGACTGACTCTGTTACCGCCACCGAAAAGGCTTGTCGCCATAACACCGAGTGCAATAACAATACATACTGCAATTATAGCAATGACAGCTTTCTTACCGCCTGACTTTTTCGGCGGTGTCATATCAGGTCCGCGGTACTGCGGCTGCTGATTGAAGTTATATGAAGGCTGCTGATAAGGCGCCTGATTAAAGTTGTTGTTCATATTTGTGTGTCCGCTAAAATCACCCTGTGATCTCTTCGGTGCTGCGTAGGGATTATAAGCAGGCTCTTCTGCTTTTATAACAGGCTCTGTAGGAGGTGTATATGTGCGTTTAGGGAAGCTGTCAAAAGGATTTTCCTCAAACTCACCATAAACGGATTCCTGCTGTGCATCATCTTCCGGCAATTCAATTTCTGCCACTTCTTCATCTTTTGTGTAAGAATAGACATCTCTCGGTCCTGTGGGAGAGAAAATATCTTCTGTCTTTTCAGGTTGAACCTCAACCTGATTGTCTTTCTCGGGGATTATATCTTCACCGATGTTTCTTTCGTTGTTGTCCATAGTATATACTCCTTCTTCACCTTAAAAGTCTTATCATATAGCAATGATAAAAGATTATAGGTTTTTGCTTAAAAAAAGTTTAAAATTGGCATTTAATATTTGATTTATTTCTCAGAGAAGGGAATATAGAATGAAAACTCCGTATATTCTCCCAACTTGCTTGAAGCTGAAATTTCGCCCTCGTGCATATTAATAATGGTTTTAACAATATAAAGTCCGAGACCTACACCCTTAGTATCAAAGCTGCGTGATTTGTCCACCTTATAAAATCGCTCGAAAATTCGGGCAATCTCTTCCTCGCTGACACCTGCACCTGAGTTTCTGATAGTCACCTTGGTACCCTCGCCGTCATTAACAGCCGAGACGGTTATTTTTCCGTTTTCAGGTGTAAATTTAACTGCATTATCAAAAAGATTGTATATTACCTGCTGAACAAGATCTCTGTCAGCCTCGATAATAACACCGTTCATCTTTTCAAAGCCTGCTATTTCTATATGCTTTTCTTCAATCTTTCTCTCGAAATTCAGTAATGTTTCAAATATCTGCTTACCTATATCATATTTAGTTTCGGCAAGCTTTATTTCACCTGCTTCAATTTTTGAGATATTAAGCATTGATACCACCATTCGCGAAAGTCTTTTAACTTCACTTGAAACAACGGTAAGATATTTTTTCTCTTCCTGAGGCGGTATTGTGCCGTCAAGGATACCGTCGATAAAACCGCCGATAGAAGTCATAGGTGTTTTCAGTTCGTGGGACACATTAGCTATGAAGCTCTTCTGCGCCTCATCATCAATTTTCAGTTCATACGCCATCTTATTCAGAGCCTTGGCAAAGTCCCTGAAATCTCGCTTTTTATAGTTTTCGTTGGCCTTATATTCAAAGTCACCTCTGGCAAAATGCTCAGTTACCTCCTGCATTTCACCAAGAGGTTTGGTGATACCTCTGGCAGTGAAGAAAATAGCTATAAACACAAGGACAAGGGTCAATAGCATAGAATATAAGAATGCTTTTGCTATACTGGCAACATAAGGAACAAGACCTGTAATAGCATCTTCAACTGCAAATACTATACACTCAACCTGCCCGTTTTTATCGGCAATCGGCTTAGCAACAACAAACCTGCCTATACCGAAAGTTTCGTCAGTGATATAATCAGAAAAGCCTCCGTCAACAGCTCGACCCAAAATAGCATCACCAACTATGATGTTCTTGTGTATCTCGCAATCTGAGGAATGACCGCTTTCGCAGTCTCCGCAATAAAAAGCGTCGCCCTTTGCATCTGTGATAAAATAATCAGACTCTGTGGCCTCAGACATAATCTTAAGAGTAACTGTAATAAGTTCTTCATTGTGACCGGTATTCTCCGAATCCTTATATACGGCAACAATATCATTGGCATTTCCGGAAAGCACTTCAACCTTATCGGTCCACCATTGAATAGCTATAAAGAAAACCATAACCAAAGCGATAAATACATAGCTAAAAAACACCGTCAGTGCCGATACCGAAAAATATCTTATGAAAAGATTACCGCCTTTTTTCTTTCTTTTTACTCTTCGTCTTTGTTTCTCCACTTAGGATTCCTCCTCTTTCAAGAAAACGCCTGACAAAAATCAGGCGCTTTGATGTATGCACTTAAGATAATACGGAATTATTCCTTGGTTTCAAACTTGTATCCTACGCCCCATACTGTTCTGAGTTCCCATTTATCGGAAGTACCCTCAAGTTTTTCACGAAGACGTTTTACGTGAACGTCAACAGTTCTTGACTCACCGTAATAGTCATAGCCCCACACCTCGTCGAGAAGCTGGTCTCTCGTGAAAACTCTGTTGGGGTTCTTAGCAAGGTGGAAAATAAGTTCCATCTCTTTGGGCGGTGTATCAATCTGAACACCGTTAACCTTAAGTTCGTAGTTTGTAAGGTTGATTGAAAGTTTATCGTAGTGAACTTCCTTAACCTCTTCAGTTACAGAAGAAGCACTTCTTCTGAGAACAGCCTTAATTCTTGCAACTATTTCTTTAGTGTCAAAGGGCTTTACAACATAGTCATCAGCACCGAGTTCGAGACCGAGTACTCTGTCGAAAACTTCACCCTTAGCTGTGAGCATAATAATGGGAGTTTCGGAGAACTTTCTGATTTCTCTGCATACCTGCCAGCCGTCAAGCTTAGGAAGCATAATATCAAGAAGCACAAGATTAGGACTTTCCTCCTGGAACATTGTAACGGCACTGACACCGTCGTTTGCTATTACTACATTATATCCCTCTTTTGTAAGATATAATCTGAGTAATTCACAGATATTAAGGTCATCGTCTACTACGAGAATTTTTTCTACGTTCATAGTTTTTCTCCTTTTCGTTTTATTGTTTATAGTATATGGGTATTACTTAAAATTACATTAATTTTTTCTCTTTTGTAAGAAAATAAATTACATTCTTTCGGGGGCATCTACCTTAAGCATATTGAGAATGCTCTTCATTGTATCTTTGACACAGACACAAAGGAAAAGTCTTGCCTGCATAAGCTCTTCATCCTCTACGCTTACACGGCAAGCGTTGTAGAACTTATGGAAGTGAGTGGCAAGGTCCACAGCATAGTGAGTAACCTTTGCGGGGTCATAATTTTTAGCAGCGTTGATAATAACATCACCAAGAGTTGAAAGGAAGCGGATAAGCTCTCTTTCTTCGTGGCATTCAAGCTTTGCAAGCTCTTCTTTGGTGCAGTCTCTTACTGTCTTGCCCTCAGCAGCAATCTTTGAAAGAATACTGCAGATTCTTGCGTGAGCGTACTGGCAATAGTAAACAGGGTTCTGTGAGCTTTCCTCAACTGCAAGGTCAAGGTCGAAGTCCATAAGTGAACCCGGCTCTCTGATGTTGAAAAGGAATCTTACAGCATCGATGGGTACTTCATTGAGAAGGTCAACAAGAGTAATAGCCTTACCTGTTCTCTTTGACATTCTTACAACTTCGCCGTCGCGTACGAGACGAACAAACTGCATAAGAAGAATATCAAGTCTGTCGGGATCGATACCCACAGCCTTCATAGCACCCTTCATTCTTGCCCCGTGACCGTGGTGGTCAGCGCCCCAGACGTCGATAGCCTTGTCAAAGCCTCTCTTTTCAAGCTTGTTTCTGTGGTAGGCGATATCTGCCGCAAAATATGTGGGGTTGCCGTTGGCTCTGATGAGTACGTCATCTTTGAGCTCAAGCTTGTCTATATAGTCCTGAGTTTTGCCCTGAGCCAAGAGCATCTCAGTCTGAATTTCAATATTCTTGTACCAGAGAGCGCCATCCTTTTCATAGGTGTAGCCCTTTTCTGTGAGTATATCGATGGTTTCTTTGAGTTCACCGCCATTGTGAAGAGTCAGCTCGCTGAACCATAAGTCATAGTCAATACGGTACTTTGCCATAGCCGCCCTCATATTGTCGAGGTTTTTGGGAAGTGCAAACTCAACAAGAGCCTTTCTTCTTTCTTCCTCAGTCTTTTCCAGGTATTCATCACCGTAAACAGCTCTGAATTCTGTTGCTCTTTCTACGATATCTTCACCGTGATAGCTGTCTTCGGGGAGTTCTGTATCTTTGCCGCAAATCTGCTGATATCTGATATCAAGTGAAAGTGCGAATTTATCAATCTGGTTACCTGCATCGTTGACATAGAATTCTCTTGCAACGTCATAGCCTGCATAGTCGAGTACCGCAGCAAGACAGTCACCGAGAGCACCGCCTCTTGCGTTACCCATATGCATAGGACCTGTGGGGTTAGCTGAAACGAATTCAACGTTGATGCTCTTGCCCTTGCCGTAATCGCTTCT
>JAZQZO010000336.1:0-2505 GCA_045634065.1 Acutalibacteraceae bacterium | reverse complement strand
GTATATTGCTATGCCTATAGAGCGTATTTATGAAGGCAAGGGTCTTTCCGCCCGGGAGCTTGCTCTCATTGAGCCCTTCTCAATTTCACAACACGCTGTATCACGTGCTGAAATAAAAAAGTCAGACAATGTTCTCGTAATCGGTGCAGGCCCCATCGGTCTTTTCGCTCTTCTTGCAGCAAAGCAGAAGTGCAATAGAATTGTAGTGGCTGATATTCTTGACAACAGACTCGCACTTGCGGCAGAGTACGGTGCTGACGCTGTGGTTAACACAAAGGAAAAGTCACTGGAAGAATTCACCGCTGAATTCACAGACGGCAACGGCTTTGATGTCTGTATCGAGGCTTGCGGTGCACCTGAAACTTTCCTTGGTTGCATAGACAATGCGGCTTTTGCAGGCAACATCATTCTTATCGGTAACGGCAAGCGTGAGACAACTTTCAACCATTCAATTCTTCTCAAAAAAGAGCTTAATGTTCACGGCAGCAGAAACGCTCTGAAAGACGACTTCATCAATAATATCGATCTCGTTGCCTCGGGCAAGGCTGACGTTATGAAAATGGTCAGCGGTATTTATGATATGGAAAAGGCTATCGATGCTTTTGAAGCTCTCAAAAACAACAACGGCACTCTTGCAAAACTTCTTATTAAAATAGGTGACTGATATGAAAGAAACAGTTATACAGTTCGGTGAGGGCAACTTCCTCAGAGGCTTTTTCAATTACTTCCTTGATGTGATGAACAAGCAGGGAATTTATGAGGGCAAGGCTGTTGTTATTCAGCCAAGAGCCGGCGGTAAGTGCGCTCTTCTTAACGCTCAAAACTGCAAATATAACCTTTATCTTCGTGGCATCGAAGATGGCGAAATCAAGCAGGAACACACCCTCGTTGAGTCAATTTCAAGAGGTGTTGATCCATATAAAAACTTCGATGAATATATGGCTCTTGCTGATAACCCCGACTTCAGATTCATCGTTTCAAACACAACTGAAGCAGGCATCGCTTTCGATGAAAGCTGCAGTTTCGAGGATAAACCCTGCAAGTCTTTCCCGGGAAAACTCACTCAGCTGCTTTTCAGGAGATATGAAAACAAGATGCAGGGCTTTATTTTCCTGCCAACCGAGCTTATAGACAACAACGGTGACGAGCTTAAAAAGTGTGTACTTCAGTATGCTGAGTTCTGGAATCTCGGTGAGGGTTTTGTTAACTGGATAGAAACCGAAAACACCTTTGCAAACACTCTCGTTGATCGCATAGTTACAGGGTACCCCAACGATGAAACAGCTGAAAAGCACCCTGAGGACAAGTTCCTTGATACCGCTGAGATTTTCCACTTGTGGGTTATCGAGGGCAATTTTGAAAATGAACTTCCTCTTAAGAAAGCTGGCTTCAATGTCGTCTGGACAGACGATGCAAAGCCCTATAAAAAGATAAAAGTGCGCATCCTCAACGGTGCTCACACATCACTCGTTGCAGGGGCAATTCTTTCAGGCATTGAAACTGTTGGTGATGCTATGAAAGACGACCTGGCTTCAACTTTCCTTAATATGATTATTAATGATGAGATTCTTCCTACTATCGGCGAAAATGATGAAAGCAGAGCATTTGCAAACAGCGTACTTGACCGTTTCAGAAATCCTTTTATCAAGCATAAATGGCGTTCAATCGTACTTAACTGCGTAAGTAAATTTGCAGTACGTGACCTGCCTACACTTCTTGAGTACAAAGAGAAAAACGGAGAATATCCCAAGAGACTCACAATGGCTCTTGCATATCTCATTTACTTTTACAAGAACGACACTCCAGACGATGCCGCTGATGTTATGGCAAAAATGAAAGAGGGCAGTATTGCTGAAATTCTCGCTGACAGCTCTCTCTGGCTCACAGATATCAGTGATATGACAGACATCGTAACTGAATACTACGGCAAAATCGAAACTCTCGGTGCTAAAGGAGCAATGGAATGGATATTGTCAGAATAAACGAGAAAGACAACGTTGGTGTTGACCTTGAAACGGGTCACAAGGTTGCGCTCACCCACATAAATGAGGGCGAGGACGTAATAAAATACGGCTATCCCATAGGTAGAGCAACCTGCGATATTGCAAAGGACGACCACGTACATTCACACAATATGAAAACCAAGCTCGGTGATTTGCTCTCATATGAATATGCACCGAAGTTTGAAGAGCTCGTACCTACGGAGCCTTTTGAAATAGATGCTTATGTGAGAAAAGACGGCAACATCGGTATCAGAAATGATATCTGGATTGTGCCGACTGTCGGCTGCGTCAACAATATTGCTAAAACCCTTGCAGAAAAAACAGGGGCTCTGTGCTACTCACATCCCTACGGTTGCAGTCAGCTTGGCGGTGACCATAAAACAACACAGCTTATTCTCAAGGGTCTTATCAATCATCCCAATGCAGGCGGTGTTCTTGTGCTCGGTCTCGGCTGTGAAAATAACCACATCGGTGAAATGAAAGAGGTGCTCGGCACATGGGA
>JAZQZO010000335.1:0-1326 GCA_045634065.1 Acutalibacteraceae bacterium | reverse complement strand
ATTTGGGCATTTTCACGAAACCGACTCAGGGTGGTTGCTCCACGGCGCCCCCATACCCGAAATGCGTTCGGGCCGGCGCCGCACGTCCCCGACAAATCGCTTTGCGATTTGATGGAGCCGCCTCTTCCCTCTTGCAGCAACTCAAAAAACATCCCTGCCCACTAAGGACAGGGATGATATACTTTAATATTAACGATCAGTTACAATCAGAAACCGATGAAGTTTTCGTTTGCATCGCAATTCATAAAGCGAGTATACTTTGCATTTGTATAAACAGTAGGCTGAGTTTCCTGAGTGATGAGCCAGTAAGCGAATTCTGTGTGCTCACTGCCGTCTTTACAACCAACGTGCTTAGCATTCTTAACAATCCAAGTTCTGTCTTTGTAAAGGCAGGTTGAAGCGTTTACAATCTTATCAGGTGAAATGTACTCAGCAGCAACACCTGCGATTTCAGCATCTGTAAGAGTTTCACCGAACTTTGCAAATGTTGCACCGCCTGATGTACGGTCACTTTCAAGAACGCCGTCACCGTGAGCCTTGAAGCCTGAATAAATGGGAAGCTGTCTTGAATTGTAGTGTGAAACATAACCGAACTTAACGCCTGCAGCTTCTAATTTAGCCATTGTTTCTTCTGTGCTGAATACAAAATCTCTGACTTTAGCAATTTCTGCAAGAGCAGTTGCATATTCGCCCTCAACACCGTTGAAGAAGAACTTAACTGCAGCATCAAATTCTTCGTCGGGTACCATACCCCAGAGACCGTATGCTGTAGCAAGGCATTCACGAAGGAAATCGCCGTAAATCTGTTCCTTGTATTCTACAAGAACTTCGTTAAGGAATTTAACAGCACCCTTAAGGATACCTAAACCGCTGACAATTCTTACAAGAAGGTTAACACCGAAGTTGCCCTTTGTCTTTTCGATAAGGAAATCAGAGAGACCCTTTGCATCGATAACAAGGTCACCTGAGAAAGCTGAGCCAACGATGTGACCGCCATTATGTGCGCCTGAGAAGAAGAATACTGAATCAAAGATTTCTGTACCGTATTTTGCAATATATGCTGTTGTTACCATACCACCCATACTGCAAGCTGCAACGTCAATCTTTGTAGCACCTGTTTCTTTCAAAACATTGTCGAAATAGATCTTGAGGTCATCAGCGAGCTTGTCGGGGCTTAATCTCCAGTCAAAGGTATAGAGATATGTATTAGCTCCGCCGTAGTTTCTTGCGATTGATCTGTAAAGACCAACAGCTGTATCAGCCCATACTGAGTCGTCTGAAAGATCATAGTTATCAGCTGAGTGGGGGAACTTAGGAATAGCTACA
>JAZQZO010000334.1:0-2054 GCA_045634065.1 Acutalibacteraceae bacterium | reverse complement strand
CTTTTGTGCTTCATCAACAGTTTCAGTAACTTTACCATCTGCAGTAGCAACAATAGCTGTAACACCAGCAGCCTGAAAACGATATTCATAATCGTGAACAACAAGCTGATTTGTTGCAGGAATAATAACTGCACCGATCTTGTGAAGAGCGAGAGCTGTAATCCAGAACTGATAGTGACGCTTGAGAACAAGCATTACTCTGTCACCCTTTTTGATACCAAGTGAAAGGAAGTAGTTAGCTGCACGAGCTGACTCTTTCTTCATATCGTTATAGGTAAATCTTCTCTCTGTCTTATCGTTTGAGATGTGAAGCATAGCAAGTTTATCGGGGTACTTGTCAGCCACTGCATCAACAATATCAAAAGCAAAATTGAAGCTGTCTTCATTTTTATAATCAAGCTTTTTAAGAACACCGTTCTCATCTTCCTGAGTTGTGATGAACTTCTTAGCCACAAGGTTGTGTTCAGCTTTAGCAGTAACAAAAGTCTTTTCCACTTCTTTTGTATCAGACTTTTCATCTTCTGAAATAACAACAGCAAGGAATGTGCAATCTTCACCGTCAACTGCAATCATACCGTGAGGTGTTGAGCTCTTATAATAGATGCTGTCTCCCTCTTCGAGAACTTCTGTGTGATTTCCAACACGCACCTTAAGCTTACCCGAAAGCACGATATCGAACTCCTGTCCTCCGTGAGTGATTGTATGGATAGGCTTATTCTGGAGTTCTTCTCTGTATTCATATTTAGCAAGATAAGGCTCTGCAAGTTTATTTCTGAAAAGAGGAGCAAGATTATTTATTTCAATGCCGTCTTCCTTTGATGTTATCTTGCCCTGGCCCTTTCTTGTAACTGTATATGATGAAAGGTTACTGCTTTTACCTTCAAGAAGGTCAGTCTTACCGATGCCGAAAGCCTTTGCACACTTATGAATGAATGAGAAAGGAAAATCTGCTGTCCCCTTTTCATATTCACAATACTGTTCAACTGTAATATCAGTTTTTTCAGCCATTTCATCAACGCTGAAACCGCACACTTCACGCATTTCTTTTATACGAAAAGCTACTTCCATAAGTTGGTTATTCATTTCCATTATGAACGCCTCCAAACAATAATTTTAACAAACAAAAAACTCGCCCCAAAGTTATCCTTTGAGACGAGTAAAATTTTAATTATACCCGCGGTACCACTCAAATTGCGAATATTTCGCCACCTTCAAGCTCTAATAAGCTCTATGCATTAACGCAGCAATCACGAAGGGCGCCTACTGATATAAACTTTCGGACCCTCAGCTCAGAAGTGATAGGATATTGAAACATTGTAATACTGACTTGCAGCACCGTCAGCTCTCTGTGAATACTCCGAATCATCCGTCTTCGTCATAGCTTTTATATTAAATTTTTATATATTTTAGCACTTTAAAACCTGATTGTCAATAGATAAGTTGATATTTTTATGATATTTTTATTATAAAAGTTTACTTTCATCTATACCGAAAAGTTTGGCAGCATTCTTATAAAGAATCACTCGGTTTTCCTCGTCACTAAGATTCATTTCCATAAAGCGTTTATACTCGCTTTCGTGATTCCACATTGGAAAATCAGTTGCAAAAAGTACGTGGTCAGCACCGTAGGCTCTTACTAAATCTCTGCTCTCTTCGGCTGTGAGCCAGTCAAAAGAAGAAGAGCAGTCAACGTAAAAGTTTTTATACTTGCTGAGAGTATCTGCCGCTTCCTTCCAACAGGACCAACCTCCAAAATGAGCACCGATAACTGTAAGGCCGGGAAAATCTTCAAGTACCTTTTTCATTCGCTGCGGATTTGAATAATCGTATCTGCCGTCGCCTGTGTGAAGAAGCACAGGCAGTTTATTTTTTTCGCACAATTCATAAATCTTATAACACTTCTTGTCATCTATCTGAAACTTCTGAAAGTCCGGATGCATTTTGACACCCTTGAGACCAAGGGAAATAATCTCAGCAATATCCCCTTCTATGTCTTCGCTGTCCGGGTGAAGTGCACCGAGGCCTGTCATAAGACCGTCGGACTGTCTGACAGT
>JAZQZO010000333.1:0-5668 GCA_045634065.1 Acutalibacteraceae bacterium | reverse complement strand
TGAAGTTGTTTTCACAGACAGCAACGGCGAAACGTTAAGAAAAGAACAATTGCATTTTGAAAAGAAATCATAATAAGCCTTGCTTTGGTGATAATCAATAGCAACATTTGCGGCAATTCAAGAATGGGTTTATATTTCAGCGGTTTGTAAAAACAAGTAAGCTGCTTCCAATTTGTTGATATAAAAGATTAACCCCTGATCATTAAAAGTCAGGGGCATTTTCATCAGCTCAATTCAATTACTGTCTTCCCTTGTCTCTTCGCCATTTCCTTAAACTGTGCAGCACCTCCAAAGGTGTGGGTGACATAGGTTACAACAATATCTGCTTGCTCGACCATCCACTTGTTTCTGTAAGAGATTGCAAATCGTTTCGGGGCTGTTTCAATGCCTTCGGGGAGAATAGTGTTAGTGTAGTCATCATACTCGCTTTTCTTTGTAGGGAGATAGGCTAAAACCACGCTGTAGGTTATGGGGTAATTGTGGGACAGTTCTTCAAGCTTACGACGGACCATAGCATCAAAATTGCCGTTATTGCCTACATAAAATACAGTTACATTTTTATTTTCAATTAAATCTATAAGAGTCGACTTGAGCGTCGGCTCTATTTCTTTTGGAGTATCCTTGTGACCAAAGAATGTGCAAATCATAAAATACCACCTCTTATATGGGATATATCGCAATTATAGCACATAAACTGTAATTGTGCGATATATCCCACATGATTTATCGTAGATTTTATTAAACTTAAATCAGCGATATATCGTAAAGGTGGTATAAATATGAATGTAAAAGAAGCGGTTGAGAAGAGAATTATTGAACTCTGCAACGAAAGAGATATTGCAATAAATGCACTTGCCAACATCGCAGGCGTTTCACCCTCAACAGTTTATAGTATGCTCAATGAGAAGAGTAAGAACCCAGGCGTCGCTTCAATTAAGAAGATTTGCGACGGACTTGATATCAGCATCAGAGAATTCTTTGACAGTGATTTGTTTGATGATCTGGAACAGGAGATAAAATGAGTAAAGCCACCCGTGATGGGTGGCTTTGTGTTTAAAGCTGTTCCTCTAATAAACCAAACATCTTTTTTAGATTCATTCTTGATGAAGGATGAGGCATAATGATTAGTCGGTTATTTTGTAAACACTCTATTAATGCAGGACAACAATCAGAGTTCATATTTGCATTAATGTATTCAATAGATAATTTATCAAAATACATATCGCATAATACTATATATTTTGGCTTTATAATTTCAATTTCTTTAATAAGTAATTCTATTGTAAGCTTTTCGTTGCATAAAGACCAATAAGCTTTTTCACTTTTTTCTTTACCTCGTACTTTATTTATGTTTGTGTATGCAATAGATCCTACTGACTTTAACGCTTCTGATTTATGTTTTAATGCTTCGTCTATGCTCACTCCGTTGATAATTTCTGCTGATCGTCCAATGTTATACCATATTTTAGGATGCTTCTTTACTATGCCCACTTCTCTACTAAGGCCATTTATAGAGATATTTCTTATCCAGTCTAAAAATAGATGATTAGCGACAAAATCTTCGTTGCTCCAACCATTTGTTTCACGACATATAAATAAGATGCCGTTGTCTGAATCATATTTTTCAGGATTTATTATACCAAACTCATTGATCCTACAAGGTGGAACTTCTTTATAGTGCTTTTGCCACATCTCTAAAAAATCTTTATTGTAATCTTTGTATAGTGATCTTAGTTTTTGATTTGTTTCATGGTTTTTATTAGTATTAATCATATAAATATCTCCTAATAGTTAGTTTGATTTTTATCTATATACAGTAACGTTTTAAATTCTAATATGAGCCTTTGGTTTAATAAATTTTATCATATATTTTAAGATATATCAATCACCAACATCAAACTCAAAACAAGCGATATCATCAGAATTTTTGGTAGGAGGTGATTTAATAACTAAAAGTTTAAGTTTATTATCTTTCTCCAACATAAACAAACTGATGCTTTCTAACAAAGGTGTAATTTTATCGTAGATACAAGGACATATAAGTTCATCCCAACAAGGCAATTTGTTTTCGTGATAGTATGGTATTGTTCGGATGAGGCCTTGTTTACCATGGTGTTCGACTATAGAGATTTCAATACCTAATTTCATAATTCTGTCGTCAATTGCTTCAATTGAACATATTTCTGTCCATAATTTCACATCATAAATTGGATTTTCATAAGTTTGTATTTGAACAATCGGATATTTATCAAGTTTAACGAGTTTCCATTTTTCAAACAAAACTTTATTAAATGATTTGTATTTTTGAAATTCCATTTTTATATCTCACTTTCAATTTTAACTTTTTTGTTTATATATCAACCTCAAAGCAGACAACTTCATCACCGCCAGGATATGATGCTGCCTTCATCAGCACAATCTGAATGTCATCTCCTTTCTGCAACTTCATAAGACCTACACCTGCAACACAGCCTAAAGGTGTAATCTTGTCATAGTTACAGGGATAAATACCTTCTTCCCACCAACTGTTGTGACCATCGTCGTAATAGTCTGTTATTGTGCGTATCAACCCTTGCTTGCTATCGTTTTCTACTACCGATAATTCTATATCAAGAAAGAAGTGGTCGTCGTGAAGAACATCGATAATCCATGTGTCTGTCCATAACTTTACCTCGTAGGTTGGGTTGAATTTGAAATACTCATCTTTTGCGTTTGTCATAAAATCATTCCTTTCATTTTTGAACATATCTCCACTTAGGAGAAATACCTTGTCATTAATTAATTCGCACTGTTAATATAAGTGCCTGGTAGTTTTTCAAAAAAATCACAAATATATAATGTTTAATCAGGAAATAGATACATATAAACACAATAACCTCGCTGTAATGGCGAGGTTCTTGTGTTTAAGATTATAACGACAGGAGGGCACCATATTGGTGTCATATATAGTATGAGAGATGGGAGAGGAAAAAATAAAAAATCAGCTCAACGAAAATTACAAAGATAAAAATTCATGTGAGATACTCTAATCAAGACAGGCGGGTACCTGTCAAAATAAATTTAAATGAAAGGATTTGATTATAATGACTAGTAATCAAAAAATTAACCCAAAAACCAAGATCATTGAAAAAACATATTCGTGTAAAGTGCTTGACAAGGATGAGAACACCATTTGTGTATCGGCAATTAAAGTTCAAGAAAAAGATGAAACAAAACGTAAAAAAATCGTACATAATTTTATGGAAGGCTGCAAAAGTATCAAAACTCTTTCGAAGTATAAAACATTGATAGTAGAAGATGATATTAGTTTCATTAGAGATGAGTATGATGCAAAGTTAGCGGCAAGAAATCCGGACGGCACAGCTTCTTATGAACTTTTGTCCTATATTTATAATAAAAAAGATGAAAAAAGATGTATATCGATGTTCATTGGATTATTAAACTTTATAATGCAAGCAGAAAGAGAGGGATATAATGATTGATATAACAACATTATAAATTTATTGCTGAGCTTTTTTAATTGCAAAAGATACAATGGTCAATCGAGAGTCACTCCACCTGAGGTGGGGTGACTTCTTTCTTTCGCAACGAAAATTACAAAGTCATTGTACCATAGTGCATAATGTAATCACATCAATTAAAGATGAGCTTCAAAAAATAAGCAAAAACGGTCCTCAAGGAAAATTACAAACTCCAAAAAGACTGTTATAAAATAAAATCACATTAAGGGAAACGACCCTAAGAATTCAAAAAAAGAAAGGAAAAAAATCAAATGAAAGCTATAATAAGAAATAAATCAAATACAAACGAAAGAGAAAAATATGACACATGTTGTTTCTGCGGAGCTAAAATGCTTCCAGAAGAATCCCATAACCCTTACCCCGTAAGACCGTATTCATTATACACAACTGAGGTGGTTGAGGGCAGATGTTGCAGCTTGTGCAATCAGTCGATTGTACTGCCTGCAAGAATGGAAGAATTCATAAGAAAGTGTTCTTTGGATAATTAAAATTGACCTGATCTGAAGTCGTGAAATAAAATACACCTTAATTAAAAACTGCTACAAGCTTTAACAGCTTGTGGCAGTCTTAGTTTTTATATAGGGAAAAATTGGTGTATATGTTGAAATAACTTTTTAAATAATATAAAATAAAATTAATAAGATTGGTTATAAGCCACTTAAAACAATACAAATTTTCTGTAAAAAAGGAGTAAAAAAATGAAGTACACAGAACGTCTGGAAGATGAAATTTGGAGTATGGGTTCTGAAGATGAATATGCTGCTAACGGACCAGAAGCTGCTTTGGATTTTTTAAACAGCGAAAACGGTTTTCGCTCTTTTGGTGAAGGAGTTTTTACTGTAGCTTCCAAAAAATATCACGAAATAAATGATGAAAATGTTGTATCTAAAATAAAAGAATACGCAAACACTAACGGTGTGCCTGTTGAAAAAATTGCAAGTGCAAACACTTTTACTAACTGGTTTAAGAAAGATTCAAGGCCAAAAAAAGGTGAAAAAAGCAGACGTCAGATGTTTGCATTGGCATTTGCATTGAATATCAGTGTAGATGAGACAAAATATCTTTTTGAAAATGTGTATCTGGACAGAGCTTTCGATTACAGAAACCCAGAGGAAATAATATTTTATTTCTGCCTGAAAAACGGTAAAACCTGGGCAGATGCTGAAAGATTAATTGCTGAAGCGAGTGATCAAGTAAGACAGTATGATGACAAAACAATCATAACCAGAGATATGTTAGATGAGCTTGAAGAGTTAAATGATGAAGTCGTTCTTTTAACATATATAAATAATCATGGTCATAATTTCGAGAAAAATAATGTGAAGGCAAAATGCGTTTTTGGAGAGCTGCTTGTTCGGGCTAAAAAAGCCGCTTTAAGTGAAGTTGAAGCAATGGAGACTGAAGATAAAAAAGGTAAGTGGAATACCGGTGAAGAAATATCAAACAATTTTCTTTATGAAATAATCACGGGTCAGGAAGTGTCGGATGGAAGAGGTACGAAAACCATTTTTAAGAATGCCGATTTACCGCAGGAAATTAAAAACCGTTTTCCAGAAGCTGGCACACTCAGCAATACCAAGATGACATATGAAGAAATACGTAAGATTATAGTTCTGTTGCATTTTTACATTTACTGTATTAATAATGCCGACAACACCGATTATGATGAATATTTAGATGAAATAAATAATATATTGGACAAATGTATGTTACCTGAAATGTATCCGGGCAACCCTTTCGATTGGTTGTTTTTATATAGTGTTTTCTATGACGGTTGTCCTCTTGATGCTTTAAGGTGGGCTCTTGCTGTGGCTATTGATCCGGAACTTCGAGAAGAATAACTCAATGAAATTTACAAAATTTAAGTTTGGTAGGTTATAATTTCTATATCTCTATAAGAGGTGAATTGAAATTACAGGAGTAGATATTATGAAAAGAATTCCACTCAAAAAAGGTGAAAACGTCAAATCAAAATATAATTATATTATAGATGGCGTTTTGGGTTGTGGAGCCACTTGTATTGTTTACGATGCCCATTTTGAAGATTCTCAGGGACACAAAAAGGCCGTAAAGCTTAAAGAATGTTATCCCTATGGCTTTGCTATCGAGCGTATCGGTAATAATCTTATCTGGTCAAAAGAAGACGA
>JAZQZO010000332.1:0-2530 GCA_045634065.1 Acutalibacteraceae bacterium | reverse complement strand
TAGGACATAAATGAGAAGTCGTTCATAAGCTTCTTTCTGTAGCTGTCCATAGTTTTGCCGTCTTTTTCAAGAGCATCCCATTTATTTACAGCGATAATACAAGCCTTACCCATTTCGTGAGCTATGCCTGCAACCTTGCTGTCCTGCTCGGTGAAGCCTTCAAGAGCGTCTATCATAATAACGCAGACACTTGCTCTTTCAACAGCCATTTTAGCTCTGATAACGCTGTATTTTTCAATCTGATCTTCAACCTTACTTTTACGTCTGAGACCCGCCGTGTCAATAAACATAAACTCGCCGAACTCGTTAGTAATAAAGGTGTCAGTAGCGTCTCGGGTAGTACCTGCAATATTTGAAACGATAGCTCTCTCCTCACCTGAAATAGCGTTGATAAGTGAAGATTTGCCAACGTTGGGCTTGCCGATAACTGCAACCTTGATGGTACTGTCGTCAACTTCTTCTTCCTCATCCTCGGGAAGATACTGCATTACTGCATCTAAAAGGTCGCCGGTACCGTGACCGTGAACTGAAGACACAGCTATGGGGTCGCCAAGGCCTAAGTTGTAGAATTCATAGAATTGCATTTCAGGTTCACCGACTCTATCACACTTGTTTACACAAAGAACAATAGGCTTGTTGCTCTTAAGAAGCATAGCTGCAACATCTTCGTCAGTTGCAACAACACCTGAACGAAGGTCTGTTACAAGGATAATTACATCGGCAGAGTCAATTGCAAGCTGAGCCTGACGGCGCATCTGCTTTAAAATTATATCATCTGAATGGGGTTCAATCCCGCCTGTATCTATAAGAAGAAAATCACGGTTGAGCCACTCACAGTCACCGTAAATTCTATCACGGGTAACACCCGGTGTGTCATCGACAATTGACAGACGCTGACCGATAAGCTTGTTGAAAAGTGTAGACTTGCCGACATTTGGTCTGCCTACAATTGCAACGATGGGTCTTGCCATTTAATTCACCTTCCTTTTTTATTATTGGCCCATAAATGAGCCGAAGAGACTGCCGCCTGTGCAGCCATCGACTTTAAGGGTTACACCGAGAACTTCTTCCACTTCCTCTACGCTTACGCTGTCAAGAAAAAGGTCGCCCTCGCTTCTGAGCATAACTGACGGAATGGCAAGGTACTTTGCCAAAGGCTTATCCTTCAGCTGATTTATAAGGTCATTACCGGTTATAAGTCCTGCCACAGTTATACTATGACCGAAAAAGTCATTCTTTATTTCATAAACATCTATCTTGCTTTTATTATACTTGCTTTGAAAAATTTCTGCAAGCTCTTTTATCAGAGGATATGCAGCAACACCCGTCGCCACACTGAGATGTGTTTCAGGGTCACTTTCCTCGCAATTTTCTATTTCAAAGAGAAACTCTTCTTTCAGTGAAGTCCACATACCAACACCGTTTTCTATCTGGCAATAGGTTTCATAGTACTCACCCTCAGGCAGTTCTCTGCCTGACTTGAGATAGAATTCATCTGCAGCGTAGACAAGTCTTGTGCCGTATTTTTCTTTGAATTTTTCACCATATTCATCAACTATGTCGATAACTTCACTTGCAGTATCTTTACTGTATTCGGGCATCTCAAAAAGTCCCTCACGATGCTTTGTCACACCTACAGGTACACAGGCAATGCTCTGAAGATTTTCACCAAGCTCACCTAATTTTTCCAGAGAATAGCGAAGCTCTTCGCCGTCATTTATGCCGGGACACAGCACAAGCTGAGTGTTGATAGCAATGCCGTTTTCAGCCAGGCGATGAAGTACAGAGAGGCTTTCGCCTGCATTTTTGTTTTTCATCATCTTCACACGAAGCTCTTTATTCATAGTGTGAACGCTGACATTGACAGGGCTGATGTGCATTTCGATAATCTTCTCAATATCACGCTCACTGAGATTGGTAAGAGTGATATAGTTACCGAAAAGGAACGAGAGTCTCGAATCGTCATCTTTGAAATATATTGACTCACGAAGCCCCTTTGGGTTCTGGTCGATGAAACAGAAAATACACTTGTTTTTGCAGCGTCTTTCCTTATCCATAAGATATGTTTCAAAGCCGAGTCCAAGATCCTCGTCTTCGCCTTTTTTCACCCATACAGCCTTGGTTTTGCCGTCTCTTTCATAGACAACGCTTATTTTGCTGTCTTTGGTATAAAACTGATAATCAAGAAAGTCTGTTATTTCGTGTCCGGATATTTTAAGCAGATTATCCCCTGCTTTTATGCCTTTTTTATCGGCAGGTGAAGACTTTATAACATCTTTAATTAAAACTGACATAAAATAACCCCTTTCTGAAAAAATATAAATCAGTGATTACCTAATCCTTTATAAAATCTCTGTTAAACTAAAAAACAGAGGTGGAAAGCGAGTCTGCTTCTCCACCTCTCAAAGTTCCAAAGGCTTAGTCTTCGTCCTTAACAACAACCTGCTTACCTTTGTAATAGCCGCATTCGCCGCAAACCTTATGGGGTACAGTGTATGCACCGCACTGCTTGCATCTTACAAGTGTGGGA
>JAZQZO010000331.1:0-4031 GCA_045634065.1 Acutalibacteraceae bacterium | reverse complement strand
AGTTATCATAATACTGATATCCTCATTTATATTTATAATTAAAAATTATTTTTCTCATCATAAAACAAATCAAAAACAACTTCTTCTACAGAAGCCTCATCAGCATAAAACTCCATATGTTTTTCACCGACTTCAGATTTGCCTTTTAAGGTTTTAATTCCTATAAATTCATATTCTATAAACTTATCAGCTAAATCCTGTAACTGAGTGATAGAACGATCTGATACAATATAATCAGCCATTTTAAGCAAAGCTTCAACTGCAAACTCTTCATCTTCTTCAGCAAGATTAATTGCCTTCTCATAAAGAGCTTCAAGATACTGCTGCTGGCGCTTCATACGATTGAGATTAGTACTATCATCTAAACCATAGCGTGAACGAACATAATTTAAAGCGTGTTCGCCTTTAAGCGTAACCGTCTTACCCTTCACTAAAGTATTGTCGATACCGGTAAAATCATCAAGTACCTTAACCTTAACACCGCCGATATGATCGTTAATAATTGCAACTGAATCCATAGTTACAGAAACATAGTGATTTACTTTCATATCAAGAAGCAAACTAGAAACTGAATCCGCTGTATTTCTACAACTTACATCTCTGCCGTTTCCGTATGTATGAGCCAATGCTATCTGCTTATTAACAGTATCAATTCTGTTACCTGCAACACCAAGCACACTGATATCTACCATAGTATCTCGGTTAATCTGAATAGCAGTGCAAGTTTCAGCCGCATTATCAAAAACAAACAACATCAAAAAGTCTGCTTGTTTATCGTTATTGTACGATTCGATAACCTCGTCACTGTCAAACTTATCAAGACCTAAAACTAAAAATGTTTCGATATTGTCTTTAAGTTCATATTCAATACCATTGTGAGTAACTACTGTATCGGTAACATTGACATCATCATATACACCAAGCTTGTTTTCCCAGGCCTGGAGCAATAAAATTGCAGAGGTTATGAGCGTAAGCACAGCTAACGCTATCACTGTATATCTGATAACCTTATTTAACTTTTTTGACTTACTGCTCATAATACCACCACCATTAAATTTAAGCTTCCTGCTTCTTTTTCTTCTTAAGAACTACTAAAACAGCTAAAGTTGATACAGCCATAAGAGCTGCGAAAATATATACGTTGTTATTATCACCTGTATTGGGCATATTTTCAACTACAGTAGCTGAATTAACAACGATTGCAAAAGGTGAAAAATCTTTAACTGAGAAATAAAGATGCCACTCACCGTCAACTTCTTCTACTCTTGCGTTATCAATTACTTCCCAACCATCAGTTGTGTAATGAAGAAGAGCAACGAAATTTTTGAGTGTTTCTGCCTTTAAAACAATATCAAAATAACCATGATCTTTGTGTTCTTCGCAAGGTTCGTATCTGACATCAAATAAATCGCTGACTGCAAGATTTAATTCGGGAATACCAAGTTCCTTGGCAATGTCTTTAAGTTCGTTACATAACTCTGCAATGTTTTCACTATTTTTAATTTCCGTGTAAACTATTTCCATAAGCTGAAGTAACTCTTCGGGAAGGTCATATCTGTCTAAAAATGATGTGATGATCAACTGAGCAATACATTCAAGACTACCGGGCTTAACTTCCACAATTTCGGGAGTGGGATTTTTTGATGGGCTTTCAACAAACTCACCTTTTTTTGCAGATGCGCTAACGCTCATACATACAACCATAAGAACAACTAATAATACTGATAATACTTTTTTCATTTTATATCATCCTTTCAAAATAATATACATTACAAATTAAGCAATTCATATCCAAATTCATTCATTCGATCAATTGAATCATCACCGAATTTTTTACGAATAACATCAATTGCTTCACCGATTCTAGGTGGACGTGAATCAAGATTATGACAATCAGATCCAAGAAACTGCACAAAACCCTTACTAAGCAATTTAAATGCTTTTCTTTTTCTTGAAAAATGATTTAGAAAGCTTGCATTCATCTGCATCAATATACCGCTTTTAGAGATTTTCTCAAGAACTTTGTCACTCTGAAATGAGACATATCTTTCAATATGGGCTAAAACTACAATATAATCACCCGAATTAGCAAGACTGATTATTTCCTTTACTGTATGCTCAGTCCATCGCGACATCGGCATTTCAAGAAGTAAAAGCTTAGTTCCTTCTATACATAATTTACTAAGGCCCTGCAGATTACTGATCCCAGGATAGAAACAGACTTCTGCCCCTAGCAAAATATTTGGCAATTTATTATTAAATACACTAATTAATTTTTTATACGACAACTCTCTTTTTTTTAAAAATTCATCAACGGTATTATTGTCCGCATAAAAATGTGGCGTAGCTATTACAAATTTAATATTCTGCTCTGAAAGACGTTCAAGCATTGATATACTTTCGCCGATACAACTGCTTCCGTCATCCATTTTTGGAAGTATATGACTGTGCCAATCAATCATTTTTTCTTTATATCCTTTTCAGATTCTCTTTTTTTGTAATAACGCCCATATCTATAGTATTTATTTTTCTTATATTTGCTATAAGATCCATCACTACTTCTTGATTCATTCATTACAAAACCTAAAATGTTAACATTTGAAAGTTTAAGCTGTCTGAAACAATGTTCAAGTTCTTTTTTTTCTGTATACTCTTCACGTATAACCACAACCATACCACTTATCAGGCATGAAACAGATAAAGCGTCTGAAACAATATTCACAGGTGGAAGGTCAATAACAACATAATCAAATACTTCTCTTAAATTATCAAGAACACCTTTCATTCTCTCTGACCCTAACAGCTCAGACGGATTTGGCGGGATAGGGCCCGAAGGAATAATATAAAGATTATCCGATACCACCGTGCGGAAATTACTCACCTGTATTTCTTGCTTCATCAGCAGATTTGTAAGACCAGGACTACCTTTTATTCTCATTTTTCTAGCAACAGAAGGAAGTCTTAAATCTCCGTCAATCAAGACAACTCTGCTTCCATTTTCAGCAAGCACATAAGCAAGATTAATCGCTGTTGTACTTTTACCCTCACCTCTCATTGAACTCGTAATACCAATTACCGGACACTTCTCACCTTCTGGTAATGTAAAACTTAAATTTGTTCTTAATAGCTTATACTGTTCAGCCGCTGTAAATTTAAGATTTTTGTGAAGGGTATTTCTATTTTCCGCAACTGAAAAATCAGAATCATCTGTCTTCTTTTTAAAAAATCCCATTTATCAAAACCCTCCTTTATTCCGTCTTTTTATTATTACCATAGTAATAATAAACTGCTTGTTTTGAGTTAGAATTTAAAAGATTAGGCACTTTTGCAAGAATTGGATAATCGTATGTTCGAATAACATACTCCTCATCATGGATTGTATTATCAATCATTGCAACTACCGCCAAACATAACGAAGCAAACAATGCACCAATTAACGCACCAATTATGGTATTTCTAGCGATACTTGGTGATACTTTATTTTTATCGGGTACTGCAGCATCAACAACTTCCATAGATGCCCCATCAATTATTTCAGAAATTCGTATAGGTAAAATTTCTGCTATACAATTAGCAATTTTAGAAGCCTCATACGGATCTTTTGATGTAACAGTAACTTTCATAATCTCCGTATTATTTGAAAGAGACGAAACGATCATCTTTGATAAATCCTCATAATCATAAGGTACACCAGTCTTTTCAATCACTCGGTTGAGAGTAGTTCTATTATTAAGAATTTCGCCATAAGTTCTGACGAGACTTTGTGCAGCTGTAATTTCAGATGAACTAATACTAAAGCTTGTGTTGCCTAATGAAAAAGAACTATTATTTACATAAAGCATTATCGAGGAAGAGTACTTCGGAGCAACTAAAAAAGCAAAAGCTAGAAATGTAAGCACAGCTACTAATATACTTGACACTGCAACCACCCATACTTTCTTCCATAAATACTTAACGATATGCACCATATCGATTGTATAATATTCTACAGATTTGTTATCTTGTTTATCCATTATTTTAACTCCTTATTA
>JAZQZO010000330.1:0-9751 GCA_045634065.1 Acutalibacteraceae bacterium | reverse complement strand
CCGAAAAAAGCTAACAAATATATAGCTATTACTTGAGAATAAATAATCAATGTATTTTATCATAAAACGCCTTATTTGACAAGAGAAAACAGTCTGCAAATTTTGTTGTTACTGTTAAAAAATAATGAACACCAATAAATTAACCTGAAACTCAATAACTGTTATTGACAACGAAATATTATAGTTATATAATTTAAAGCAGTAAATATAAGGAGTAACGATTATGAAAATTGGTTTTATTGGTCTTGGAATTATGGGAGAATCGATGTGCGAAAACATTGTTAAAAAGCACAATGATACTGTATTTGCAAACGACCACAAACAAAGTCAGATAGATAAACTTGAAGCAATGGGTGCAGTAGGCTGTGCAACAAATATCGAAATAGCTCAGAAAGCAGATGTCATCATCACAATGATTCCTACTTCCAAGCACGTTACAGATTGCTATGAAGAGCTTCTCCCCTATCTGTGTGAAGGCAAAATTTGCATTGATATGAGTACCATCGACCCTGATGTTTCGGTAAAAGTCAGCGAAATGGTTAAAAGCAAAGGTGCGCAGTTTGCTGATTGTCCTGTTGTACGCTCGAAGGCAGATGCGATTGCAGGTACTCTTGGTGTACTTTCAGGCTGTGATGAAGAGCTTTTTCCTGTTATTGAACCTATCCTTTCATATATGGGTCAGAAAGTAATTTATATGGGTAAAAACGGAATGGGTCTTACAGCAAAAATCTGCCATAATACCCTCGTAGCTCAGATTCAGAATGCGGTTAATGAAACTCTTCTTCTCGCTCAGAAGTACGGTGTTTCAATTGATAACTTTGCAGATGCTGTTGCAGCAGGCGGAGCGCAGAATTTCTATATGCAGGCACAGCGCGATAAGCTCAAGAACGAGGATTGGTCAACTGCATTCTCACTCGAAAATGTATGCAAAGATATCAATATCTGCGCAAAAATGAGTGAAGAAATAGGATTTGAAATGCCGGGTATGCGTGTTGCCAAAGCAGCCATTGAAAAAGGTGTTGAAAGAGGTTGGGGTAAACAGGATTTCAGACAAACCTACAGAATTGTAAGAGGCGACTGAAAGGTATAAAATATATGAATAAAAAAGTTAAAATAGCATTAACCGTTTTATGTGCACTGTTATTAAGCGGAATAGTTTTGTTTGCACTGATGTTTTTTAACGGTTTATCAGGCATAAGACTTAACCCTACTTTCAAAGAAGGACAGATTAAAGTTGCTCTTGTCGGTGACAGTGTTACCTATGGTCACAGTATTAAAAACTGGCCAAAGAACAACTATCCTGCCCTGCTTTCGGATTCACTCGGTGAGAAATATTGCGTTAAGTCCTTTGGTGTCAGCGGCAGCACAGTTCAACCTGACGGCGACCAACCTTATAATATTACTAAGGCTTATAAATGGTCACAGGAATTTCAGGCAGATATTCTTGTTTTTATGCTCGGCAGTAATGACTCAAAGCCCGAAAACTGGAAAGGAACCGAGAAATTCAAAGAAGAGTATCTGAAGCTTCTTGATACTTATGCTCAGGTTGAAAATCCTCCTGTTGTTTTGCTTTGCACTCCGCCAACAGCTTACTATCCTGAGGGTGTTACAGAAGGTCTCTCGAACTATGATATTCAGCCTTTGGTAGTTGAAGAAATTGCTGATATTGTAAGAAATGTGGCAAAACAGTATGCCTATATGTTAATCGATATTAACGACCTTACAGAAAATCGAAGAGATCTCTTCGGCAAAGATAACGTGCATCCCAACAATGCCGGTGCTGAAGAAATCGCATCCGCGGTGTATAAGTTTATAATTAATTGTAATAGGTGAAAAAAATGAAGAAAATCGAAACTAAATTTCTACTTAAAATTGCAGGTATAGCTTTTGCTTTATATCTCTGTATACATTATTGGTCAGGTGTTGCAATTATATTTAAAACCGCCTTTGCAGCAGTACTTCCATTACTTATAGGCGCTGCTGTTGCATATCCTCTTGATATTCTGACAAGTTTTTTTGAAAGACATCTGCTTTCAAAGTCAAACAACAAAATTATCGTCAGAACAAGACGCGGACTTGCGGTAGCACTTTCACTTTTATCATTGGTGTCTATAATCACTCTTATAATTGCTTTGGTTGTCCCTCAGCTCACAAAATGCGTAAAAATGCTTATTGATGAAATTCCTGATGCATTGACATTGGTAGTTGCTCAGCTCGATAAATTTGAATTTGTACCTGATGACATTATCGGTTTTCTTTCAAATATCGATTGGCAATCCAAGATTTCAGGCATTATTTCAACTGTAACATCAGGTGTAGGCAGTGTAATGAACGTTGTAATTTCGACTGTTTCAACAGTTATTTCCGGTGTTACAACAGCAGTGCTCGCAGTAATATTCGCGATATATGTTCTTTTAAGTAAAGATAAACTTCTCAAGCAACTCAGAACTCTCATAAAACATTATATACCTGAAAGAATATCAGAAAAAATTTATTATGTTTCATCTGTGGCTAATGATTCATTCCACAAATTTATAGTTGCACAGTGTACCGAAGCAATAATTTTAGGAGCACTGTGTACCTTGGGTATGTTTATTCTTAAACTCCCCTACGCTGCTATGATTGGCGCTGTTACGGTTGTAACTGCATTCATCCCCGTTGTCGGTGCTCTCTTAGGCGGTGCTGTTGGCGCTTTCTTAATTTTGATGGAATCTCCTGTCAAGGCGCTTGTTTTCATCATATTTATTGTACTGCTTCAGCAGATAGAAGGTGACCTCATATACCCGAAAGTTGTAGGTAATTCAATGGGGCTTCCGAGTATATGGGTGCTTGCAGCAGTAACAGTAGGAGCAGGAATGTTTGGTGTACTCGGTATGCTTCTCAGCGTACCTGCAGCTTCGACAGTATACAGACTCATAAAGAATGATGTTGCAAAAAAAGATAAACTTGCAAGAATGAACAAGGAAAATTCAACCGCTTCATCTGAAGCTCAAGAGGAATAAGGTGACAGTATGAAACTTGTTTTGCTCACAGCTTTAGGAGTCGGCGCAGCAACTCTTATCGGTTCGCTCATAGGTTTTGTTTTCAAAAAAATCTCACATAAATTTTCCGACATTGTCCTCTCTTTTGCCGCAGGAGTTATGTTAGCTGCAGCGGTACTCGGTCTGATTTTGCCCTCACTCGAGTATGGCGGTAAATTTGCCTTGCTTATAACTGTTGCAGGTATTTTTGCCGGTGCGATTTGCCTTAATCTTATAGACAAATTAGTGCCGCATCTGCATAGATTGGTCGGCTCTGATATTGAGCCCCATAACAACGAAGGCCTCAGCAAGGTACTGTTATTTGTCACGGCTATTGCTATTCATAATCTTCCAGAGGGTATTGCTGCCGGTGTTGGCTTTGGCTCTGGTGATACATCTCAGGCGCTGATTATCGCAGGTGGTATTGCTCTTCAGAATATCCCTGAAGGTATGGTTATTATTGCGCCTATGCTGTCTGCAGGTGTCAGCCCTAGAAAAACTATCATTTGCGCTATAATTACAGGTTTAGTTGAGGTTCTGGGTACTCTTGTAGGTTATTTTGCAGTCAGTGTTGCATCGGTTATCCTACCTTTTGCTCTTGCTTTTGCTGGTGGTACTATGCTCTATGTTATCAGTGACGAGATGATTCCCGAGACTCACGCTCACGGCAACGAAAGAGGCGCAACTTATGCCCTGCTTTTCGGTTTTTGTGTAATGCTTGTGACAGACTTTTTACTCGGATAATTCAAATTCTATTGACAAACCAATATCTTTTTGATAAAATTATAAAGCTGTTTTTACAGCTTATAATTGGAGAGTTGTCCGAGTGGTCGAAGGTGCAGCACTCGAAATGCTGTGTGGGGAAACTCACCTAGGGTTCGAATCCCTAACTCTCCGCCATAAAAAACACATCCTTACTAAGTGTAAGGATGTGTTTTTTAGTTATAAACTATACTTTTTTCTGCCTTCACTTGTTAGATAATAAGCCTCGTTGAAACCACACTTTTTGCAGTAATCTATCATCTCATCAAAAGCAAAATCAAGGGATTCGCAACAATGGGAATCACTTGTTATAGTAATAAGGCCTCCCCTTTTATTTATGTGCTTCATCATAAACTCGGCAGGATATGGCTTAGGGTTGCCTTTACGGTACATAGCGCCTGTATTGACCTCAAAGAGTATATTCGGCTTATTATCAAGTATTTTGTCAAGAGCTTTAATGGCATACAACTTATATTCCTCGTTATTTTCATCAAAAAGAGGTGTCTGACCGTTGAATTTAGTTATCAGGTCAAAGTGACCGACAACGTCAAAGTCGCCTGAAACAGCAAATTCAGCAAGATTAGCGAAATAAGCCTGAGCCATTTTATGCCAGTTACCATCAAAAACCTTCTCAACACATTCACTGAGTTCTTGAGGCGAAAGATCAACGGAATATATGTGATCCTTGCCGTGAAGCTGATGCACGCTTGCAATTGAATAATCAAAATCATTGAGGTTAATATCCGCAAAATCTCCGTCAAGCTCAATGCCGCAAAGTACGTCTATCTTATCTTTGTAGAGAGCTTTGACTCGTTTTACATCTTTTATGTACTCTCCTACATTATTCTTTTTCATAGTCCAGTCAGTATCATAATACATAGGACTGTGGCCTGAAAAACCAAGAGATACAAAACCTTTTTTAATAGCCGCCAATGTCATCTCTTCGGCAGAGTTCTTGCCATCGCAAAAAGTTGTATGTGTGTGGCAATTTGACTTAATCATATTTTTCACCTTACTTAAAACTATCCCTACTTAAAAGTAGGGATAGTTGATTCTTATTATGACTTATTGGGAGTTTTCTTCCACTTTTTCTTCATCTTTCTGTGATGTCTCTTTTCTTTTGAACTCATCTTATAGTCGAATTCACGACCTGAAATTCTATCGTAAAGAGCAGTCTGAAGCTCTGTAGTTGTATCTTCCTGTGTTTGAGTTGCAGCAAGAATGATAAGACCGTTATCGTTGGGAAGTGTGATTATTCCGTTTTCACCGACAGGTACTTCATACATAAAGAAGTAGAGCTGAGCTGCGGCATTGTCGCCCTTAGCGCTGTGAGTATGAGTGCATTCCCAAGCGAGTTTATCAGTCTTGATATTTGCAACTTCAGCAAGATCATAGAGATCCCACTTACCAATTCTTTCGTTAATTGACTGAACTTTGACAGGATAAAGTTTGCCATCAACCTTGAAATTATAGAGCTTGTCACCATAAAGGCTTGCACCTACAAAATAGAATTTCTTACCTGAAACATTGATCTGCTGACCGGCGCAGATAAGTGCATTGTTACCCTCGCCCCAAATATCGCCTGTTGTAAACTTAATGCCTGTACAATCAATTTCTCTCGGGAAAATTTCACCGGGTATTGATACATTGATTGTGGGGATAACAGCAGTATCCCTGTTATGGTTGAATGTTACTATATCAACATTGTAGGGAAGCTCGACTGAAGTCTGAGCAGCTTTTGTTGAAACCTTGCTGTCAGCGAGTTTTACCGCAAATGACTTAATCTCATAGGGCTCTAGATCAAATACGAGAGAGCCGTTTTCAATGGTAGCTGAACCGATAACATCTTCAACTGCATTGACTTCGCAAGCTTCAACAATACCGGCACCGAGCTTGATTTTTACGTTTCTGACATTTCTGTCTCCGCCTTCATTTACACGGATAACAATATAATCACTGTTTTCTGCTTTCTTGATCGCACGGATAATTACATCGCTGCTGCTGATGGTGCCGAATGAATATTCACTGCCGAGAGCACCGTCGTGCTTATCAGTAATGAAAGCAGTTGCAGGTTGGTTAAACATACGTGCACCGAGCTGTGTACCGTTTGTATAATCACCACTGTGTGAATAAATAGCATAACCGTATCTGTTGAGACCAAATTCAAGCATACCCTGAACGCTGTCGTCTCTGTAGTAGTTTTCGGGTGAATGAAGAATTGTGAGTCTGAGAGATTTTTCATCTTTCATCATCCAGCCGTACTTTGAATCGCTAAAAATTGATACGCCGTAATAGTTTGATTTATCAGTTAGATCTGCCCATCTCTGTGCGGGTACTTCATAAAGTTTCTTGTTAGCTTTTTCTCTCTTAATAGCACCGAGACCAAGGTCAAAAGTTGAAGTATTATTCTTGACGTTGAAGTAGAAACCGTTGTGAAGAGCACGTGTAAATTCTCTCCACTCAACTTCGTTATATACGCTAACCCAAGGACAACCTGCCATAAGTGAAACATAATAAGTGAATGTTGATTTTGAGGCTTTCTGAGTTACTTTGATTGTTGCTCTGACAGGGCCCGCCTCAACAATACTCATCTCACCTTTTTCAGCAAACTCCCAGGGGTACTTATCGAGTTCTTTATAGCTAAGCTCCCAGGCAACATATTCTTTAGTACCTTTATATTTGTTAATTTCAAATCTGATAGGCTTCTTAAGAAGCTCGGTATCGTTGAGTGTCTTATCGATGACAGAAGCTATATCACCGTTCTTATCAATTGAAACGATATATTTGAAGTTTTCGAGAACTCCCATACTTACACGGATACCTGTGCTAACTGTGCACGGCTGTTCACTGTAAAGCACATCAACAACTTTGTAGCCTAGTGCAGGTACGAATGCACCAATTGTGATATTCATCTTGTCGCCATCAATGCTGTTAACCTGTGCAGGTACTTCATTACCGTTCTTTTCAAATACTCTTACATACTTATAGCCATAATAAGGCACCTGAACATCAACAACGGCCATTCTTGGATGCTCTATAGTATTGCAAAGAACCACAGCGTTTCCCTTAACCCAGGATGTGTCAAGGTTTTTGATAATCTCTTTTGATGAACCCTCGAAAGCGTTTGTAAGCTGGTTTGCGCTGAGAATATAGTCATTCCAGCTACGCTGATATACTCTCTGTACTGATGTACCTGTGATGTCATCGTGGAAGGTGTGAGCAATTGTTCTCTTCCAACCCTTTTCAATTTCAGTCTGAGGATAAGCAGCACCTGCAACAGTCATAGCCATAACTGAAGCTCTTTCAGCCATATCAGCAATTTCTTCGTTTCTTCTGTTCATTCTCTTACCGAACGCTCTTGAAACATAAGAACCTACACCGTGGTCAGTCATAAGAAGTTCACCGTTAAATGCAGGAAGCTTGGCTTTTACATCATCGGATACCTGATGAAGATCCTCAAAAAACTCGGTAGGTGAAGATGAAAGAACTTTGATGTCCTTTGAGTCATTTGACGCGATTTCATTGCAAACAGTTTGAACTGACTCCACCTTGGGAGCGCCACCAACGTCACCGACACCGTGATAACCGAAGGTCATAGGAAGATCATATTTCTTGACGTTCTTATCGAGTTTATCAGTAAGGTCTTTGTTAGTTCTGACCTTTTTATATGTTGTGCAATAGGATTTTGCATCAAGTGAAGCATAGATTGACTTGCCGTTAACACCGTACCAATGACCAATATCAAAAGGTACACCGTAAGCACTGCCCCAAGTGAGTTTCTGAGTTGAGAAGCCCTTGAGACCTGCGTGCTCTGCAATTGACGGAAGTGCCCAACCGAAACCGAAACAGTCAGGAAGGAAAATATCATTGCTTCTCTTTCCGAATTTCTTTTCGAAATAGAGATTACCGTAAATAATATTTCTGAACATACTTTCAGGTGAAGGTATGTTTACGTCACCGTTTTCATAACAGCTGCCGGTTACATTCCATTTGCCTTCCTCAATGTATTTTTTAAGTTGCTCGAATTTTTCAGGATAATATTCTTCAAAAAGTTCGTATCTGTATGCACCTTCAAAATTGAAACGGTACTCGGGGTACTCTTCAAAATGTTTAAAGTTCTGTTCAAGTGTCTCTTTAAGGCAAACATTGATTACGTGTTCAAAATCCCAGTTCCAAACAGTATCAAGGTGAGCCGTTGCAATTGTGTAAATTTTTTTATCCATTTCGCACCTCTGTTATATTAATTAAATAGCAGCCGCCATTTAAAAATTTTATTTATTTCTGATTACAGCTATACTAGATAAAGCTGTGAGTAGGAACATAATAACAACAATAACAATTGCCACTACAGCAAGATATTCATAACCCGTACCGTCATACGGAGCCACAAAGCCCAAGGAAATCTGCTTGGTAAAATATGTAAGATAGACTGCTAAGTTAAAAACATTTAAAACAGCAAATAAGCCTCTTGCACCTGTTACAACAGGCTTTGATAATAAATCACACCAGATTTTATAATCCTTTTGATAAGCAAAAACAAAGCTTAATGTGCTGATAATTGACGCAACTGGAGCAATTGCAAGCACCCATATAGCATCCTGACCTGAATATTGAATGCCGTTTGCAATTTCAGATGTAGGTAAAAGCACAAAAACAAGTACTGCAGCAAGAGCCGCAAAAGCACCGATTAGTGTGAGCAAAATAGTTCTCATTCTGTTAAGTTTATTCATAACACTATTCTCCCTTTAATCAAATTTAATCTATTATATGATAACACAATATTATGCCTATTTCAACAAAATAATCATAACTTTTTAAAAATTTAAAATATTAATTAAAAATACCGGACAAATTATTGCCCGGTATTTTAAACATCAATTATTCAACAATAAATTTAACGAAAATCTTCTTACCTTTTTTAACAATTACGTGACCTTTTTCAAAGGCAACGCGTGCAACAGTATCAGTGAAACTCTTTGCTTTTTCATCATCAACTGTCACGCCTCCCTGTTCAATAAGACGTCTGCCTTCACCGCGTGACTTGATGATTTCTGCCTTGAGCATCATATCAATAAGTGAAATCGCACCGTCAGTGAATTCATCAGCAGCAAGAGCAGTTGTAGGCATATTGTCAGTGTTTACACCACCGCCAAAAAGAGCTTTTGCAGCTTCGTCAGCCTTATTAGCTTCGTCCTCACCGTGAACAAGCTTTGTAAGTTCATATGCAAGAATTTCTTTAGCTTTATTAAGCTGACTGCCTTCCCAAGCATCCATCTTGTCAATTTCTTCAAGAGGAAGGAAAGTAAGCATTCTTATACACTTAAGAACGTCAGCATCAGCAACGTTTCTCCAGTACTGATAAAACTCATAGGGGCTGGTTTTCTTAGGATCAAGCCAAACAGCACCACTCTGAGTCTTGCCCATCTTCTTGCCCTCTGAGTTGAGAAGAAGAGTAATTGTCATTGCAGCAGCGTCTTCGCCCAGCTTACGTCTGATGAGCTCTGTACCGCCAAGCATATTGCTCCACTGGTCATCACCGCCGAACTGCAGGTTACAGCCGTACTTCTGGAATAGCTGATAAAAGTCGTAGCTCTGCATAATCATATAGTTGAACTCGAGGAATGAGAGACCTTTTTCCATTCTTTGCTTATAGCATTCAGCTGAAAGCATACGGTTAACTGAGAAACAAGCACCAACTTCACGCAGCACCTCAACGTAGTTAAGGCCAAGAAGCCAATCGGCATTGTTAACCATAATAGCTTTGCCCTCTGAGAAGTCGATGAACTTGCTCATCTGCTCTTTAAAGCAATCGCAGTTGTGCTGAATTGTTTCTGTTGTCATCATCTGACGCATATCGCTTCTGCCGGATGGGTCACCGATCATAGCGGTACCGCCACCGATTAATGCGATTGGCTTGTTACCTGCCATCTGGAGTCTCTTCATTAAACAAAGTGCCATGAAGTGACCTA
>JAZQZO010000329.1:0-4781 GCA_045634065.1 Acutalibacteraceae bacterium | reverse complement strand
ACGGGCTCGAACCGTCGACCTCTAGCGTGACAGGCTAGCGTTCTAACCAACTGAACTACCGGGCCATATGTGGTGGGAACAACAGGGCTCGAACCTGTGACCCTCTGCTTGTAAGGCAGATGCTCTCCCAGCTGAGCTATGCTCCCACATCTTCTGCTCGAGACTTATCTCTCACAGCGACTTGTATAATATACACTATAAAAACGCTTTTGTCAACACTTTTTAGAAAGTTTTTTCAAGTTTTTTTAAATTATTTTTCCGAGCGGATTGAATCCGAGATTATCAGGTTCTTCCGGCGTGGCACTTGGGAAGTAATTATCAAAAATAAAAAACACAATATAACCAACTCTCTCAAGGAGCATTTTAAGACTCTTGAGTATAAGAAATAACGGATCTCTCATTTTTACCTCCCTAATTTTGGCATTTTGCCTTTATTTTTATACATTATACATCAGGTTGTTGCTTAACTTTTTAATTATATATTAACATTATATTAAGTAACTTTTATATTAGAACATAAATTTATATTGTTTTCGTATATAGATTAAACAAAACAGCCAAACTTTTAATGAGGTGAAGATGTTTGAATATACTTATCAAGGGCCTTATTATTTATGTTGTTGTGGCTATAGCCATAAGATTTATGGGTAAAAGACAAATCGGAGAGCTGCAACCCGGAGAGCTGGTTATCACTATAGTATTATCTCAGATTGCAACTATGCCTCTTCAAGATAAAGAATTTCCAATGCTCAGCGGCATCAGTCTCGTTTTTCTTTTTGTCGCCCTTGAACTGCTCTCGTCTTTTCTTGCAATGAAGTTTCGACCCTACCGCACCGTAATGCAGGGACACAGCGTGCTTATAATCAAAGACGGCAAACTCCTACAGGAAAAACTTTCACTGATACGCTACAGTACCGACGACCTGATTGAAGCCCTCAGGCTGAAAGATGTATTCGACATATCCGATGTGCTTTATGCTTACATTGAAACCAACGGTTCCGTCAGCGTTAAATTAAAAAAAGAAGCTGAGCCCGCAACTTTAAAGGACCTTGCCATACCCTGTAAGGAAGATGCTCTCCCCTGCCTGGTTGTAAGTGACGGAAAAATTGTTAAAAGGGATCTGAATCTCTGTAATATGACCGCCGAAAAAATTGACAAAATACTAAAGAAAAAAGGTCTTAAGGTTTCGGATGTTTTTATTATGACGGCTGATAAACAGGGTAACACTCTTATTGTAAGAAAGGATAACTGAAATGAAACGATTATCTTTTGCTTTTATAATACTGCTGTTGCTTGTTTTTTACAGTATTTACGCTGAGTTTTATGTGATAAATTTTTGCGATAATCTTAGTGGCCTACTGGAAAACTGTGCCGGAGAAATAAGCCAAGAAAAATACTCACAGGCAGAAAGCACAGTGAGCAAGCTATATAATATATGGGAAGAAAAAGATGATATTCTCAGCGTTTTTATCGGCGATGATTCTGTGGTAGAACCCAGAAAAAGCATAGTTTCCATACTTCTTGCCTTGCAGGATGAAAACTATGATGAATGCCTGATAAACATAAGAGAATGTCAGGGGTACATCCACGACATCAAAGAAAACAACAGTACTAACCTGAGCAATATTCTTTAGTCAATAAGGCAAACCGCGTGAGCTGATATACCCATACCCTCACCTGTAAAGCCCATTCCCTCTTCTGTGGTAGCTTTAACATTTATACATTCAACATCGACTCCGAGAGTTTTTGCAATATTGTCTCTCATAATATCAATATAGTTTCTCATCTTAGGTCTCTGAGCTATAATGGTGGCATCAACATTAACTATCCTGTACCCCTTTTCTTTAAGCTGTCTGTAAACTTCAGCCATAAGTACAAGACTATCTGCACCTTTGAACTGAGGGTCAGTATCGGGAAAAAGTTTGCCGATATCACCTAAGGCAGCCGCACCGAGAAGTGCATCAGATATGGCGTGAAGAAGCACATCGGCATCAGAGTGACCGAGAAGTCCTTTTTCATAGGGTATCTCAACACCGCCCATAATGAGCTTTCTGCCCTCGACCAGCTTATGTACATCATATCCGTGACCTATTCGCATAAATCCAACTCCTTAAGTTTTTCTGTGAATTCTTCATATGTTACAAAAGTATTGAGTATCTTCAGCATTGATGAGGTTGAAAGTCTTTCCGGCAGTGCGAGAGCTTTCATCAGCTTCACTCTTTTTTCTTTGCTGTTATCTCTCCCCATAAGACCTGCTTCATATAAATCTATATTGGTAATAAGACGTCTTTCTTCGTTGCAGCTTTCACTGCAGATAACACCGGCCCTTTTCAGTGCATCAAGAAGTACAGCTTCACTTATACCTTCAACTCCGAGTTTGCCCTCTTTGCCTGCCTGGGTTTTACGCTTTTCTTTGCCGTAGACATCAGGTATATATACGTGAGTTATTCTGTCTTCGGGGATAGATGATTTAAGGAACTTTCTGATGAGAAAACCTGCCGAGTCGCTGTCTGTTAGGACTATTATGCCCTTTTCACCTGCAAGACGGCGAAGAAGCTGCTGTTTTTCTTTGTCTTTAAATATTCCGAAACCATCGGTTTTTATTATGAGAGTATCAACTATTCTGCTTAATTTTATAACATCATACTTACCCTCAACAATTATAGGCTTATCAATTTTTATCATATTCTTTCACCGTTTGAAACAAGAAAAAGTTTGACCATAAGCTGTTCTAAAACTATAACCTCGTTATCGTGGCTTTTCTTGAGTTTCATATCAGCTTCAGATAAAACTTCAAGACACTTTCTTATGGTGGGTAAATCAAGTTTTGATGCATCTCTCGCTGCATTAGTCAGACGAAAAGCTGTGTTTCTGTAAGCGAAATCTGCAGCTAAGGCATCAGCTCTCTCACCGCAGAAAAGTGAAACCTTGGCACGGTACATATCAACATAAGCACTGATAATAGTACCGAGAATATATTGAGCTTCAACCTTTTGTTTAAGCAGTGTATGAAGCACCTTATATGCATTGTCGAAGTCTTTGCTCATAAGCGCCTTGGTAAGAAAGTAAATCTTAACATCGTGGGTTTTAACGGCAACAGCGTCAATGTGACCCTTAGTAATTTCTCGGCCTGCGGCATAACCGCAGACCTTGTGAAGCTCGTTTATGAGCACATTGAAGTCATCGCCCACCTGAGAAACCAGGTAGTTAGCCATCTGTGTCGACAGAATACAGCCTTGCTTATTTGCAGAGGAAATCAGAGGTTTTATCAGGTCATTACCAGTTCTTTTATTTAAAGTGCAGACTGCACCGTATTTCGCAATAATATCAGCAGCCTTCTTCGCCTTAACAAGGGAAAACTCGGAATTTTTCTGAACAAATATGACAATTGAAGTTTCGGGACAAGACTCCACATAAGCTGAAATATGGCTTATATCTTTCTCGTTTGCACCCTCTAATTTATAGTCCTCAACAATAAGGCAACGCTTGTCACTCATCATAGGCATAATGCTCGCCTGCTCGAATACATCGCCTAAATCAAGACCTTTGCCCTCAAATTTCTGAAGGTTGAAACTCTCGAAAGCAGGCTCTACATTTTTAGCTGCTATCATATCCGTATATGTTTTTTTGAGATAATCTTCATCACCGCATATAAGGTAAATAGGAAAGAACTCCCCTGACTTGATGTGTGCTTTGAGTTCTTTTTCGCCAAAGTTTGCCATACTTTCACCTCGTTTCATATTGCATTTATAATTAACTGTTTTATTATAACACAGTTTCACTTTCAGTGCAAGTGTGTATAATCAGTCAGTAATATGTTGACACAAATCTGCCTTTGGTTTATACTATTACGGAAATATCAAATAAAAATAAGGAGATACAATATGAAACCTATAATAGTTGATAAAGAAAAATGTATCGGTTGCGGCAAATGCGTGAAAGACTGTGTAAGTGAAAAGCTTGCTCTCGTTGACGGTAAAGCACAGTTTTTATATGAAAGATGTATTCAGTGCGGCCACTGTTTCGCTATCTGCCCCACGGGAGCCGTGACTATGAGAGATTATCCGAATACCACTGATGAAAAAGTAGTCGATATGAGTGAGTTTGATTCTGATAAACTTCTCACTGCTATGAAATCAAGAAGAACCATAAGACAATTTAAAGATAAAAAAATCGACACAGCCGACATCAATAAAATCATTGAAGCCGGCAGATACTGCCCGACAGGCACTAATGCTCAAGACTTCGCTTTCACTGTTATTACAGACTCCTTGCCTGAAATTGAAAAAGAGTGTGTCAAATTCTTCCGTTTCGGACAGAAGGCTGTTACGCCTTTCTCTTCGTATATCAAAAACTCAACTATCGATGACAACTTCTTTTTTAAGAAGGCTCCTCTTGTTATTGTTGTCAGCGGAAAAGGTAACACAAGTGCTTGTCTCGCTTCTTCATATATGGAACTTATGGCTGAAAGCATAGGGCTTGGTGTCCTTTACAGCGGATTTTTTATTGCTGCGGCAAAGCTCAATCCTAAAATCGGTTCAATGCTTAATCTCGAAAAAGGCTACAAACCCATAACTACTCTTGTTATCGGGTATCCCGCTGTAAGCTATGAGAGAATACCACCAAGAAATAAGGCAAAAGTAAATTATCTTTGAGTTTCTGCAAGATGGAAGATGGAAGATGGAAGATGGAAGATGGAAGATGGAAGATGGAAGATGGAAGATGGAAGATGGAAGATGGAAGATGGAAGATGGAAGATGGAAGATGGAAGATGGAAGATG
>JAZQZO010000328.1:0-12724 GCA_045634065.1 Acutalibacteraceae bacterium | reverse complement strand
ATCGCAGCTCTTGCAGCAGCTCAGGGTAAGAGCGTTGAAGATATCAAGAATATCATCGCTTCACTCCACGAATTCAACCCCATGATGGGTCACAGAGGTTGCCGTCTTGCAGTAACATATCCTGAAATTGCTAAGATGCAGGCATCAGCTGTTATCCGTGCAGCTATCAATGTTAGCAAGGCTCATCCCGACTGGACAATCGTTCCTGAAATTATGATTCCTCTTCCAGGTGATGTTAAGGAACTTAAGTATGTTAAGAAGTTCGTTGTAGAAACAGCTGACGCTGAAATCGCAGCTGCTGGTGCAGAACTCAAGTACGAAGTTGGTACAATGATCGAAATCCCCAGAGCAGCTCTTACAGCTGATGAAATCGCTAAGGAAGCTGACTTCTTCTGCTTCGGTACAAACGACCTTACTCAGATGGCATTCCGCTTCAGCCGTGACGATGCTGCTAAGTTCCTTGATGCTTACTATGATGCTAAGATCTTCGAAAACGATCCCTTCGCTAAGCTCGACCAGAACGGTGTAGGTAAGCTTATGGATATGACTCTTAAGCTTGGTAAGCCTGTTAACCCCGCTCTTCACTGCGGTATCTGCGGTGAACACGGTGGTGATCCCACATCAGTTGAATTCTGCCACAAGATTGGCCTCGACTATGTATCTTGCTCACCCTTCCGTGTGCCCATCGCTCGTCTTGCAGCAGCTCAGGCAGCTATTGCTAATAAATAAGAAGTCGCTTAAGCCTTGTAATATCAAGGGTTTTGCGAATTCTCCTACATCAGTTGTAGCTGTATAACAGCTATTAAATGTGCAATCAGCACCCTGTATTCGAAAGAATATGGGGTGCTTTTGTATTGTAATTATTAGTTTTATTTGCTATAATATTTATACAAACAAATTTCGGCAGGTGATATCAATGAAAATAATAAATGACATAAGATTATATAAGAGTTCTGACATTGATAATCATATTAGTTTTGCAAATAAAGCACTTAATATTGCTGTAAGCCGTGTGGTTATGAAATTAAGGGAACAACAGTTTTCTTTAGGTGAATTTGATCATCTTTATGTAAATTTTACGACCTGCATACCTGAAGATAAAATTGAATTGGTTGACAAAATTGACAGTTATCACCCTTGGTACAGATATTGTAATATCGGAGTTAAGAAGCACGATTACGAGAAGTTGAATACTGATTATGTTTTTGAAAAGCTGAAACTTATTTTAATGAGTATATTCAGTTTAAATGAAAATACAGAAAAAACAATTAATACCGCTTTCATTGAAGCACAAAAAGGTGAAGAAATGTTAATGTGTTTCAAAGAAAAGACAACAGAAAGAGGCGCAGCTACAATTTATCTTCGACTTTTAGATAGTGGTAAATATTTGCCTTTGCTTTGTGTTGTTGATTCAAATAACAATGAATTACTCAGAGAAAACTTACCCGAAACAATAGATTTTAATATTCTTGGAGAAATTCAGTTATCAGGCAAAAAGGTTACTGTTAAACCAAGAAAAAATGCACTTGCATCAGCATTGAAACCTATATCTTTTGAATTGTAACCTCCTACATTTCTTCGTCGCAGAACAGGCAGCTATTGCTAACAAATAAGTTAATATCTGCTTAGGATAAACGAATCCCCACTGAGAAATCGGTGGGGATGTTTTTTGTGTATAAAATGCCACCCTTGCGGATGGCATTGATTTTTTATTACAGCTCAACAGCTTTGCAAATTTCGGGGATGATGAACTCGATGTCGGGGTGATTTTTCTTAGTCATCTTTCTGAGTCTCTCTACGCTGACCTCACGGGTGACGGGCGGAAAAGCATCGTCAAAATGGTCCACCATAATTTTCTTAGGTTTATATCTGTCGATGAAGGCCTTTGTCTTTTCGGGGACGAAAACGCTGCCGCCATTAGCCAAAATGAGCAGGTCTATATCATCGGAGTAAACTTCACCGGGATACTCGCGGAATGAGCCGGTCAGGAAGATTTTCTTACCCTGCGATTCAATCTCATATGCCACAATTTCCCCGCCCTCGGGCATTTTGCGGTTCATTGAGCCTTCCCAAAGCAATCTCGGGAACATAGCGATACCCTTAGGTACAACAGAAAGAATATAGACAGGGTCAAAAACAATATGTCTGAATCTGCGGGGGCGGATAGTGAAATCACCTATCTTAATCACGTCGTCAGGCTTGATAGTCTTAAAGCGTTCCTCGGGTACACCCTTGCCCATAAGAGTTTTCTTGGGAGTTTCAGTGCAGTAAATGGGAACGGTTTTGTCGACTTCTGCAAGCTCGGGGATGCTGCAGATGTGGTCAAAATGACCGTGAGTGACAAGAACGGCATCAAAGCCTGCAAAACCCTCTATAGGTGTGGTTTCAATGCGCTTGTTCATTCGTACAAAGGGATCAAAAATAAGCTTGGTTTTTCCGTCATCAATTCCGATGGTGGCTGTTCCGTACCAGGTAATCTTCATATTTAACATCCTCTTCTAAAAAATATTTAATTTTTTGTTTTCTCCGTAGTTTTATTATATAGAAAAAAGGTGGTAGGTTTGATTAAATATATGTAAACAATAACGGTGATGGGCTGTGGGGATTTTGGAGTTTGCCTTTACATATTGCTTTGTCTATGCTACAATCACAATGTAAAAACTAAGAAAGCAGGGATGATTATGAAAACATCAACGGAAATCGGTTCTATAGCCAAGGTGGTGGGTACCCATAAGGCAGTGGAGCTTTGCGGTATGGCCGGATTTGATGCCTGGGATTTCTCGATGTTTGAGATGCACAAGCTTATGCGGTTGCCTATACCCGGCAGAGGTAAGCTTAACTCTGCACGGTACCTTAAGCTTGCTCGTGAGCTTAAAGCTATAGGTATTGATAACGGTATGGTTTGTAATCAGTCCCACGCGCCGTTTCCTGTTCGTTTGCCTGAGGTGCGCAGTGTGCTGAAGCTTGCTATTGAGTGTACGGCTGAAGCAGGCGGAAAAATCTGCATCATACATCCCGATAACAATAAAAGTGCTGAGGAAAACGCGGAAATGTTCCTGGAGCTTTTGCCTTTTGCTAAGGAGTGCGGTGTGAAGATAGCCACGGAAAATATGTGGAACTGGAATATAATCAAAAACAGGTCTTCCTTTGCCGCCTGTGCAACAAGCGAGGATTTCGTGAAGCATATAGACACTGTGAATGATGACAGCTTTGTGGCGTGTCTCGACCTGGGTCACGCTGAAATGGAAGGTTCAGGCGACGGAGCAGCCAATATGATAAAAGCTCTCGATCATCGTTTGCAGGCTTTACATATTCACGATAATGACCGTATACACGACAGCCATCAGATACCGTTTTCAATGGATATAGATTTTGAAGCTGTTGTGAAGGCTCTGAAAGAAATTGACTACAAGGGGTATTTCACTCTTGAGGCTGACAGATATATGAAGGATTATAATAAGGATAATGCTTTTGACGGTGTTAAGAAGCTCAGTGAAAGTGCAAGAAGGCTTGCGGATATGTTTGAGAGCCTGTGATGTACGATGCTAAAGAAAATGGGGGTGAATTGATATGCTTGTTGCGTCGCAGATTATTGGCTTTGTGGCAGTTGGTCTGTATCTTCTGAGTTATCAACTGAAAAAACGAAAACATATAGTTTGGGCAACTTGTATTTCCAATGGTCTTTATGTTTTGCAATATGTACTGCTTGGTGCATTCTCGGGGGCAATTATGGATATGTTGTCTGCTGTTGGGTCTTTCTTTGCAGGAAAAAAGCATTCGTCTTGTTTTGAGCGATATACTAAAATGATAGCGGTGATAAACCTTGTTGTTATAACTGTGGCAGGACTTGCTATTGCTATAATTCAGCGGGACCCCATTGAGCTGTTGCCTATTGCAGGTGCACTTTTTCAGACAGGCGGTCTTTGGTGTGAAAATGAGCAGACAATAAGAAAGTTTGGTTTGTGCAGTGCCCCTTTCTGGCTTATATATAATTTTATTTCTCAGGCATACGGTGCAGCGATAGGGTCAGTACTTGTTATAGTGTCTGTTATTACTGCTATGATACGCTACAGAAAAGCCGGAGGTGCCAACGATGTTTAAGCTATTTGTACTCTGCCGAGAAGACAGGTGAGCAGTTGCAGATAGAAATCTGCAAAAAAATCATAAAAAGTTGATTTTTTAATTCCGTTGTGATATTATGGTATGTATAAAAGCATAGGAGGACAAAACTATGAAAAAAATACTATCATTAATTTTGGTGTTGGCTATGATGCTTGCTGTGGCTACACCTGCATCAGCGGCTCATATAAGCGGTCAGGGCAGTCAGATTCCCATAGTAGAAATTTCAGGCGACGGTGAACCTCTTTACGATGCACAGGGTAATCAGATATTCAAAACTACAGATATTCTTGCCGGAATTACCGGTGGTAACGACGGTGAAGACGGTGGCAGTAACGCTATTGTTGAATCTGTGGTAAAAGTTCTTGAACCTTTCCTGCTTGAAGGCATTTTATTTGACAAGTGGGACAGATACTATGAAAACCTCTATATCGAAATGAGTAAACTTTTCAGTGCCTCACACCTTAACAAAGACGGAACAGCTCCTGAGGGCTCAGGTCTTTCTGATGAAAGAAAAGCTGAAATCGCATCAAGAGTCGCTACAGACTTCAAAAAAGAAAGAGGTTGGTACGGCGATATAGACTATAAGTTCTATTACGACTGGAGACTTGATCCCTGGGAAGTAGCAGATGATTTCCATAAGCATATAGAAGCGGTCAAATCAACAACCGGAGCAGATAAGGTTGCTATTATGGCTAAGTGTCTCGGTACCAATGTTGTTCTTGCATATGTTGCAAAATATGGAACTGACAGCATATACGGTCTCGGTTTTGACGGTGGTACCGTTAACGGTATGGAGCCTTTGAGCGATGCAATCAGCGGCAAGTTCGGTGTTGACGGCAATGCTATTTCACGTATACTTATAGACTGCAATTTCTATAATATTATGAATATAAGCCCATTTATTATAGAAACATTGGAAATGGTTAATAAAACAGGTATCCTTAGTGCTGCTATAGGTTATACTGAAGAAAAGCTGTATGCAAAATTGGTTGAGGGTATGACATCTGCTCTTGCTCGTTCAACAGTTATGACCTGGCCAAGCTATTGGGCTGCTGTTACTGCAGAAGATTACGATACAGCTATCAGATATGTCTTCGGTGACGAAAATGACCCTAAGAGAACAGAGTATGCAGGTCTTATTGCAAAACTTGACAACTACAATGAAAAGGTTCGTCAGAGAATTCCCGAGCTTCTTAAGCAGGTTAAAAATAGCGGAGCAAATGTTGCTTTTATAGCAAAATACGGTGCCCAGATGATTCCTACAAGTGACTCAGCAAAACTTGTTGCAGACCAGTTTGTATCAGTACGCAGAGCATCTTTCGGTGCAACAACATCAACAGTTTATGATACTCTTTCTGATGAGTACATTGCTAAGCAAGTTGCAGCGGGCAAGGGAAAATATATCTCTCCCGATAAGCAGATAGATGCATCAACTTGTCTTTTCCCGAACTACACTTGGTTTATAAAAGGCAACAAACATTCAAACTGGAGCTGGTGGGAAAATGATCTGATTTATACAGTTGTTACTGCTGACAGACAGCTTTCTATAGAAGATTTTGATTGCTCACAGTTTGTTGTTTATAATAAGGATACCAACTTTGCAGATAAGATGACAACTGAAAACTGCAACACTGAACAGTGGGAGGCTGATCCTGATAAGGATATGCCGAAGACAGAAGCAGGCACAAGATTTATTGCAATAAAGGCTTTAATTGAATGGATTATTGAACTTATTGAATTTATCGCATCTAAATTCAAGGCTAAATAAATCAGTGTTAATATAAATACATAAAACCACGGACCCTGCCGAAAAAATCGGCGGGGTTGTTTGTTGTGAAAAATATGTTATAATTAATGTAACGTTTATTGAATTTTCTTATGGAAAGCATCTGTTTTGCAGTCGGTTTTGCTCTTCGTGTCATTTGCTCTTATAACTGTCGGAGTAGCACGCGAGGCAGGAACTCCCACGGGCTTTTTTACAGGGAATGGCTTTTATGCCTTCAATCTCGTCGTTCCCTTTACTGGATTTATGCTTTCTCTTGCTAACTGGTATTTTCTCAGGCAATATAAAAGTAGAAAAGTGTTTTCACATTCTTCTGCAGTGTTGACCCTGATATTTATTTTGTGTGCTGTGATTTTCACCGGTATTCATTATGAATTCACTCTTTTTGATTTTATAGGTTTGTTGGACGATGCGAGTATTACGGATATGTTTGAAATGATACCGGTGCTGCTTTTAAATTACGGTATCGGATTTATCTTAAGCATAGTTCTGTGCTTCGTATCAAAAAAAGCGTCCTATAAATATGCTGAAATGCTTGGGAAAGAATAATTGTTAATTGTGTATGCCCTGCTGAGAAATCAGTGGGGATTTTTTATGCCTTTGTTCTTTACACTGTCGCCTTTGTGTGGTACAATTACAAACTATAACATATCTCTGATAAAAGGGTGATAATATGAATCTTACAGAAGAAAGAAAATGGATTACTTCCGAGCTTGAAAGTGTTGCGAATTTCTGGCTGAAAAATGGTATGGATAAGGTTAACGGCGGTGTTTATACTTGCCTGGATAAAGACGGCAGAGTTTTTTCTACGGATAAAAGTGTCTGGATGCAAGGTCGTTGCGGCTGGATATATGCATATCTTTGCCACGTTTACGGTGTGAAGCAAGAATGGCTTGAAGCCAGCAAAAGTTGTATTGATTTTCTGGAAAAACATTGTATTAATAAGTCGGCAGGTGGAAGACTTTATTTCACTGTTACTGCTGACGGTAAACCTTTGCGTCAGCGTCGTTATTGCTATTCCGAGGCTTTTTATTGCATAGCAAATGCCGAGTACTACAGCATCACAGGTGAGAGAGAATATCTTCTCAGGGCGCGCAGAGCCTATGATATATACTGGAATCTCAATCACGGAATGGCTGACCCTACAGGTATGGGACCGAAGACTGAGCCTGAAACCCGCAGTGGCAGAGGTCTCGGCATACCTATGATTCTTCTCAACGTCACATCGGTGCTTCTTCGTGTTGATCCCGAACAGGCTGATATTTATAACGAAAGAGCCAATGAATGTGTAAATGATATTTTCAGATATCACGTGAAAAAAGAGCTTGGATGCACTCTTGAGTCGGTGGCACTTGACGGTACTGCAAGACTTGACATAACTGAGGGCAGAGTAGTTAATCCCGGTCACGATATAGAGTGCAGTTGGTTCCTTATGGAAAGAGCTAATGCAACAGGTGATAAAGAGCTTCACAAAAAAGCTGTTGAGATTTTTGATATGGCTTTTGAAAAAGGCTGGGATAAGGAGTTTGGTGGTATTCTTTACTTCATCGATTGTCTGGGTAATCCGCCCGAAGCCTATGAACACGATATGAAACTCTGGTGGCCTCACAATGAGGCACTTATAGCATCGTTGATGATTTACAGAGATACGGGCGATAAGAAATATCTTGATATTTTTGAAAAACTTCTTGATTACACAAAGAAACATTTTGCTGTGGCTCCCTGTGGTGAATGGTACGGATATCTTCGTCGTGACGGTAAGCCCACGTTGCCCGCTTGTATAGGTTCAACATTCAAGGGGCCATTCCACGTGCCGAGATGTCTTATTATGCTTGATCAGATGATTAAAGAAGTTGAAGCAGGCTAAAACTATATTCACGGAGGGTGAGAACGTGAAAAAAATATTGTGTTTACTTATAGTTATCGGACTTGTATTTCTTAGCGGTTGTGCCGGAAAGACTGTACAGGATGATTTGCCGGATTCTGTTCTTAAAGAATATCTTAAAAATCTGGATAAATATGAAATACCTGTTAGAGAGTATGGCAGCCCTGCGAGTCATATTCATATGGATGATAAAATTGTTGTGGGTATTCTTTATCCTGAAACGGAAGTTGCAGTTTTGAATAAAGCTATAAACAAGTGGATTGTTGAAACTGTGAAGAAATACACCGACGAAGCCAAGGAGTCTTTTTCCGGGGAAGCTGCAGAGCTTACTGTTGCCTATGAGAGCTATTACGCTGATGAAACAACTGCAAGTGTTGTTATGATGGGCACTTTTATAGCTCCCTTTATGGCTCATCCTGTTGATATTGTCAAGACTTTTAATGTCGACCTTGAAAAGAAAGAGCTTTTCGGTATAGGCGAGCTTTTCACAGAAGAGAACAAAGATGTTTTTGCTGCTAAAGTAGCAGAAAAGGCCGGTGTGAAAACTGAAAGTATTGACAGACATTTTCTCGATAACGGTTATCTTACTTCTGACAGATTGGTTGTTGTTCTTGAAAGAGGTGCATATCTGCCGATGTCTGACGGTACTAAAACCGTGGCGTTTAAATATGAGGAAATAGAAGAGCTTCTCAAAAAGCTTTTTGAAGACAAGCTTCCTGTAAAAGATATGGAGGAAGTGGTTGATGCACCAATTGTGAATATCGGTGCAGACGATAGAGAGATTGACCCGGATAAGCCTATGATAGCCCTGACCTTCGATGACGGACCCAGTGCCCACACGGACAGACTTCTGGATGCATTTGCAAAGCACGGTGGAAAGGCGACTTTCTTTGTGATAGGAAATCTTATTGACGGCAGAAAAAATACCGTTAAAAGAATTGTCGGTGAAGGTCACGAAATAGGCAACCACAGTTGGAATCACCGTCAGCTGACAAATCTCAGTGAGGAAGAAATCACTGACCAGATTATGATGACGCGCGCTAAGATATATGACACTGTTGGTGTTGACAGTCTGATAATGAGACCGCCTTACGGTGCTTGCAATGATATGGTGAAGGCTGTAGGCTCAAAGGTCGGAGTGTCTTTTGTAAACTGGTCTGTTGACACTCTTGACTGGAAAAGTAAAAACGCTGTTGCAGTTCACAATGAAGTTATGAAATACGCTTGCGACGGTGCAATAATACTTTGTCATGATCTTCATAAAACTACTGTTGATGCTATGGAGACGGTTATTCCTGAGCTTATAGAAAAAGGTTATCAGCTTGTAACTGTTTCTGAGCTTATGGAGTATTCGGGCAAAAGCCTTGAAGTAGGGAAAATGTATTATAAAGGATAAAAAATAATAAATAAAAGGAATGCATAAAATGAAAAAGACTAATTTTAAACCTGTTTGTATTATAATGTTGATTGGAGCTTTTGTTTACGGACTTGCCCTGCCTTTTTTCTGGGGCAACAACCCTGCGTCAGAGCTGGGAACTTTATCGCTTCTTTGCGAAGAACGTAAGGCCTGGTTTTGGTTATGGGGTATTCTTACATCCGGAGGTATATTTTTAAATTCTCAATATATGTATAGTAAATTCGGATTCAGAAGAAAGTTTTTTGATGTACTGGGTGTGCTTGGTATGGTAGGTATGGCTTTTGTGGCACTTACCCTTGGTCACAGCATAGAGGATTGGAATATAAAACGTATATTACATTGGGTAGCTACAGGTGCATTCATAGCTTTTACCGTTGCATCAATCGCTCTCTACTTTATTATAAACAGAAAAAAACATAAATCTTTCGGTGCCCTTTCTATTTGTACATTTGGTATTTTGGCAACATTTCTTGTTATATTTGCCGTTGTGGGTAAAAGCGCACTGATGGAGATGATACCTCTTGCAATGATCGAAGTGTTTTTATTTGTTGTGAATTTCACTGATCTTATAAAAGTGAAAGAGGAATGCAAAAGCATATAGTTGGCATTTGAACGGAAAACGGTAGAATTATCCATATTAAAGGAAAGAAAACGGAGAAGACTATAAGACGTTTAATTTTGTCAAGGCTCTCATTAATTGGACAATAGAACTGTTAAAAAAGATTTTCGGTTAAAATTTTTCAGTACCTTGCCAATGAAACGGCAGGGTACTTTTTTGCGCTGAAGCTGCAATTGACATTTGCTTTTTTTAATGATAAAATAAACAAGAAATAAAATAAAGGAGTTTTAATATGAAGAAGATATTTATACCTGTTGCAATTATTGTTGTAATTCTTGCAATTATCGCAGTTATCCTCAGCAAAACAAATCCTACGGATCCCGGTTATCACGTACACGAAGACGGTTCAACACATTACTATGCAGAAGATACAACAACTACCGAATCATATCACGTTCACGAAGATGGTGTAACACACTACGGCGAACACTGATGAATTTATAGACCACCTAACTCTTACAGGGAAAGGTGGTTTTTATAGTATGGCATTTATTGACAACTATAGTTTTAAGTGATAGAATATATATATGTAATTTATGAAGGGGCGGTATTAATAAGATGAAAAAACTTTTATCGATAATTTTAGCTGTTACAATGCTCTGTACCGTTATGGCGCCTGCGGTATCTGCTGTAGTGGGTTATGAAGCAGTTCCCATTATCTATATCAGGGGAAATGGCGAAGAGCTTTATGATGAAAATGGCAAGCTCATTGCTTCTGATTTGAAAGGTCTTATCGGCGGTGAAGATGATGAAAATTCACTTACAAAAGACGAAATTATTGAAGCTTGTGTAAATGTTCTCACTCCCTTTGTTGCGGAAGGCCTTATATTCGACAAGTGGGATAATTACGGCAGAGCTATATATGATGAACTCTCACCTTTGTTTGCCACATCAGCTCTCGACGGCAACGGCAATCCCCAGTATGGTACTGCGGTCTCTAAGAAAAAACTTGAGGAATCAGAATATTGGTCAACTCGGAATTTATCAGAAGGCGGCTTCGGTCTCTACGAATACAGCTTCGTATATGACTGGAGACTTTCGCCTTATGATCACGTCGACAGACTTCACACTTATATTCAGAATATCAAAACAGCAACAGGCGCAAAAGAGGTATGTATTTTCGTAAGATGCTTCGGAGGCAGCCTTGCTATGGCTTATCTCCAAAAATACGGTAATACAGGTATCAAGAATGTGTTCTTCAACGATGTGCTTTCAAATGGTACATCTCTCATCAGCGATGGCTTCAGCGGAAAGGTTGCTTTTGACGGTAAGAATGTTCAGAGATATATCAGACAGCTTGAGCAGTGCGCTGAGCTGGAAATGGGTACAGGATTAGCTTTTGTTGAACTTATCGACGAGATCGTAACAAAGACTCTTGATCCTTTCACACAGGTTGGTGCAACTGATGCTATCCTTAACGGCGTTGAAGATCTCTATTCAAAACTTTACAAAGCGCTTATTCCGGCTGTTTGCTTTGCTACAGGTATTGCTACTCAGGTGAACTACTGGACTTGTGTAGAGGCTGAGGATTTTGATGCTGCAATGAAACTTATCTTCGGCAAGGAGGGTTCAGAGGCTCGCATTTACTATGCCGGTCTTATTGAAAAGATTGAATATTACAGAGACAATATAACATATAAAACTGATGAATTATTAGATACATTCACAAACGATTACGGTATTCATATAGGTGTAGGTTCAAAGTACGGATATGTAGATATGCCTATTATTGAAAGTGCAAATGAATACGGTGATGCTCTCGTAAGTCTCAAGGACTCATCCTTCGGTGTGACTTGTGCACTTGCAGGCAAAACACTTACTGATGATTATATCCAAGCAAGAATTGCTGCGGGCAAGGGCGAGTATATTTCTCCTGATAAAGTTTTTGATGCTTCAACAGGCAAATTTCCTGAAACTACCTGGTATATGAAAAATTCTCACCATGACTTCAATGATTTCTCTGATATCATTGCCTATGAGTTTTTGTGCGGTACCGGTGTAAATGTTCACAATGCAACATACGGACGCTTCAATATAGTAGATGAATATACAAAAACCTGGGCTCCGATGACAGAAGATAACTGTGCTTCTTACGATTGGATTAATACTCCTGTAGAAGAGCCCACAGAAGAAACCATTGCTATATCTTTTATAAGATGGATTACTGTTATCTTCAATCTTATTTCAGGTTTGCTTAAAGGTGAAATCAAGTTTGAATCAATCGGAGATTTTATTGCATCTGCAGGTATGTAAACACTTTCCCACTCTTAGGAGTGGGGTTTGTTTTTGACAAGAAAAATATTATCGTTATACCGCACAAGTGAAAGAGAACTTTTTTGGTGAAATATAACAAGGTTTATTCTCGACGGTTGATAGGATGATTTTTTTTGGTTATGCTATTGACAAATGCATTTTTATACTTTAAAATGATAACAAGTTAATAGATAAACCGATGAGCAAGAGTAGTAGCATATTATTGAAACTTGCAGAGAGTCGCAGTTGGTGGAAAGCGACAGTGGAAAGATATGTGAATGGACTTGTGAGGGCGGCCCGAAATTTCAGTAGGCGCCGACGGAAACTCTAACCGTTATGATGAGAGCGTATGTCAGTACGTGATAACCATTAAGGTGGCTGCAGTTTATCCTGTTCCTTTATGGAGCAGGTTCTTATTTTTTAGAAAGAAGGATATGTTATGAATAAGTATAGAGAGTTTGACAATTACTTGAAAGAGTTCCCCACCAAGGACGGATATTTCGGTGAGTTCGGCGGTGCATTTTTACCTCCCGAATTAGAGCCTGCATTCAAAGAGGCTGACGATGCTTATGAAGCAATCTGCCATTCAGCTCAGTTTATCAATGAGCTTCGCAGAATCAGAAAGGAATTCCAGGGCAGACCCAC
>JAZQZO010000327.1:0-5439 GCA_045634065.1 Acutalibacteraceae bacterium | reverse complement strand
TATGATTCCGGTGAATGGGATGGCTATTATGATGGTTATGATAACGGCTATTATGAAGGATACTACGATGCCATTCAGGATATGGAAAATAAGGATGTTATAACAATCTTCGACAGATGGGATGCATTCATTGAAGATCTCAGAGAAAGAATTGAGGATTTCGTTTACAATGTAAGAGCATTTTTCGAGCGTATTTTCAATTTTGATTCAGATAATGACGATGATTATTATGAGCCTGAGGAAAATTATCCGAGTTTTCCTTCTGACGAAAGTTTCTTTCCTGATGGATCACAACCTAACCTTGAAAATGATGCAAATGCTCAGGCCATTTGCGACGAGGTTAATTCGATTTACAACAATTTCTGTTATGCCGTACCTGAGGATGTGCGTGTATCAAAATTATCAGAAATAATAACTATTGGAAAAGATGTACCAAGTGTATTTGAAGCTATCGTTAACCCTGTACTCGAAAAATTTACAGGTGCAACATCGCGTGTAGAAGATTTTGAAAAAGGTGACTGTGTTTATTTTATGGGATCTGTTGATTTTTCTCCCGCAGGCTTGACAGAGGCAACAAAGACAGTCAATGAAGATGGCACAACGGACTACAAGTTAGTTCTTATTGAAGAAGCTACATATTATAACGGCAACGAAACAAAAGGCTTTAAGCGAGTTGACGGTGAAATCGTTGAATACCAAACACACCATGAGGTGAATGTAGGTCTGGTATATTTTGAAGCTATTGACATAGTACCTATTACTGTTAAAGAGGCGAATATCTTTTATCCAGGTGCAACATTCACTTTAAAAACAGATGCTCAGGGCAGACTTATAAAATGTGATATGAATATGCCTGTTGAGGGTTATGCTACAGGTAGGGTAGGTCCTTATCCTGGCAATGTATCTGCAGAAGGCTCAAGCTATGTATGTATTACAATGGACTATGATGCCCGGTAACTCAGTACTGACTCGAAAGAGTTAAAATAAAAAACTATATTTAAAAAGGAGAACAAAACAATGAAAAAAACACACAAACTATTAATTTTGCTCGCTCTTGTGTGCACACTTGTTGTGTGCTGTATGGTTTCGGCAAGTGCGGATTTTTATTACACAAGCGGGGGCTTGACCTATTCAATTGATACCTCTGAGAAAGAAGCCGTACTCATATCCGTAGATCCCGGTATCAGTGGCGAACTTACTATACCCAGCGTAGTTGTATATAATTATCACTATTACGATGTAGTCGAAATCGACTATCAGGCTTTCGATAAATGCACAAACCTTACAAATCTGGTAATCTCCGAAGGTATCGAAAAAGCTGATGCGGTTACATTCAATAAGTGCACCGGTCTTAAAAAACTGACGATTCCAAGTAGCCTTGGTTATATTGGTTTGTACGGCTGTCCTAACCTATCCGAAATTGTTGTTTCCGGAAAAATTCTGTATTCAAGCAGCTGTCCGTTCGCCGGAAAAGAGTCTATAGAAAAAGTGACAATATTAGAAGCAACCAAAATAGGCAATTCTGCATTTGAGGGTTGCACAGGACTTAAAGAAATAACGATACCTGAAGGTGTTACAAGTATTGGTAACTCTGCATTCGAATGCTGCACAAATCTTTTAAATTTAAGCAATATTTTGCTCCCGCACAGCATTACAAGTATCGGTGAGTCTGCGTTCAAAGACAGTGGTCTGAATTTTATAACTACTCACAATGTTACAAGTATTGGTAAAGCTGCATTTATGGGCTGTACAAATCTTACCATAGCAGAATTTAATGAAGGCATTACAAACATCGGAGAATCTTTATTCCAGGGTTGTACTAATCTTACAAATATTAAAATACCCGACAGTGTTACAACCATCGATAAAGCTGCATTCAAAGGTTGCACAGGCCTTAAAAATATAACAATACATGATGGCATTACAAGCATCGGTAATTCTGCATTTGAAGGCTGCACAAGTCTTACAGAAGCTATAATTCCTGACAGTGTTACAACAATCGGCACGAATGCATTTAAAGGTTGTACAAGTCTTAGGAATATAAAAATACCTGATGGTATTACAAACACCAACTTTGTTGAAGGATGCAGCTCTCTTACAAGCATAACAATACCTACCAGCGTTACAAGCGTCAGCCTTTCAGGTTGCTCAGGTCTTACAAGCGTCACAATACCTGCCGGTGTTACAAGCGTTAACCTTTCAGGTTGCTCAAGTCTTACAAACGTAACAATACCTGCCGGTGTTACAATTCTCAACCTTTCAGGTTGCAAAGCTCTTACAAGCGTTACAATACCTGAAAGTGTTACAAATGTTAACCTTTCAAGTTGCGCAGGTCTTACAAGCGTCGCGCTTCCCAATAGTGTTACAAGCATTAATGATTCTGCATTCAAGGGTTGCACTAAGCTCAGATCCGTAACATTACCCGAAGGTCTTAAAACTATCGGAGCATCTGCATTTTACGATTGCTCACTCCTTAAAGATATATCAATTCCCAGCAGTGTAACAAGTATTGGCGATTCTGCATTTTACGGTTGCTCAAATCTTACAAGCATAACAATACCTGAAGGTGTTACAAATATAGGCGACTGTATGTTCTATAACTGTTATTGCCTTACGAACGTTGGTATTCCCTCGACTATTAAAAGCTTTGGTTATTGTGCTTTCACCAGATGTTCAAACCTTTCAAGCATAACTATCCCTGACGGCACTACAAGTGTCGGTGATAGTGCATTCAGTGATTGCGTAAACCTTACCAGTATAATAATGCCTGATACCTTTACAAGCTTTGGTAATACTGCGTTCTACGGATGTAGGAATCTCCAAAATATAATAATTCCTGACGGTGTTAAAGAAATTTCTTCTTCTTCATTCTATAATTGCATAAACCTGGAAACTGTCACTATAAGCCAAAGCGTAACAAGTGTAGCAAGTAACGCATTTAAAGATTGTCCCTATTTGAGTGAAGTACACTTTGAAGGCTCTCGCAGTAAATGGGACTCCTTTAAAGTGAGTGTTCCCGGTAAGACTAAAGTTTACTGTTACGATGGACCTATAGAGGATCATATACACAATGCTAGTTCAGGAACAAGCAACGGCAAAAACTATGAAAATTCCTGTACTGAACCCTGGGAACAGATTCAAAAATGTTCGTGCGGCGCCTCAATATCTGTCGAAAAAGCTCCTACCGGTCACCGTTTACGTACACGCTACTCAACAGCTCCCACCTGTACAAAAACCGGCCTCACTGAAGGTAAATATTGCTACGTATGCAACAAAGATATTGTTGCTCAAGATGTAATCCCCGCTACAGGTCATAGCTATACAAATTATGTATCCAATAACAATGCAACCTGCACCAATGACGGCACTAAGACAGCAACATGTGCTAACGGTTGCGGAACAAGAAATACAATAACCGATACCGGCTCAAAGAAAGGTCATATTGATAACAACCATGACGGTAAGTGTGACAACGGCTGTGGACATGACCTTACTGAAGGCTGCGGACATCTTTGCCACAAAGGCGGCTTCTGGTATAAGTTCTGCCTCTTCTTCTGGAAGCTCTTCAAGATGAACAGAGAATGTTCCTGCGGTATGTACCACTATTAATTAAAAAAACACAGGGCTTCTTCGGAGGCCCTGTTGTGATACAAGATATATAGCAATGTGTTAATCATATTGCATAAACGGATTAATTTTCATTTGTGATAATTACTGAAAATGATTACATTTGTTGAAAAAAGAAAATTAAAGTGATATCATATTTATGATAAGTAAACTGTAAAGGTTTATAAAATCCGTAAAGGAGATGTTATTTATGAAAAAAACTATGAGATTTCTCGGTGTTGTCTTTGCTGCAATAATGGTTTTATGCTGTGTACAGGTTGCGTTTGCGGCTGATTATACACTTACCACCGATGCTCCGATTACTGCAACGCTGGACTATAATAATCACGTATATTACGCAGATATCTATTTTACACCTGAAGTTGAGGGTACATATAAGGTGACTTTCAAAGGTGATGGTCATTATGAAGTCTACTTGGATGATTATATAGATTGTGATGAAATATACTATACAGAAATCGTTGAACATTTTAAAGCCGATTATCAGTACTTATTTGAATTAAGTCTGGACACTTTTAATTTTAATGAAATCAATCCTATTAATATTGAGGTTGAAATAACTTTACTTTGTGAACACAAGAACACTTCAACAATACCCGAAACAGATTTTACCTGTACTCAGGATGGCGGTTCTGAGAAAATCATCTGTGACGATTGTGGTTGGGCAGTTAAAGAAAATATTGTGTACCCTGCAAGACATCTTGATAGTGATAATGATTATATCTGTGATGTATGCGGTGAAGAAGCATTGCTTGTTTCTGATTCATATACTGATCCTTACTATGAGGAAGGTTTTGATGAAGAACCGCCTTATACAACTACTTATAAATTCTATGCTAACGGAGATTTATATATCAGCGGTAACGGAGAATTCGCTGTTTATGAAGCTTACGAATTGAAAAAACTTTTTGACAAGTTTATAGATCCTTTGACAGATAACTACATAGTAAAATTCAGAAATATTTATGTAGATAAAGATGTAGAAGAAATATATATAGGTAAAGCTTACGGTGGTGAGAAGTATATCGTTGATCCTGATAATAAGAATTATAGCTCCGACTCTTACGGTGTGCTTTTCTCAAAAGACGGTAAAAGCATTGTTGATGTGCTGGCTTTATGGAAAGAAACATCATACGATATTCCTTTCGGTGTTGAAAGAATAGAGTGGAATGCATTCTCATATGCGAAGCATTTAACCGATGTTACTATTCCGACAAGTGTAAAATATATCGGGTGTTATGCTTTTAATTTAGATGTGCTCACTTGTGATGAAACCGTTGATGGTCTTATATATATCGGTGATGCTCTTGTTGATGATATCTGCAGATATGATTTTGAAACCGATGAATATATAGAGCTTGAGGTTGCAAAGATCAGACACGGTACGAGAATTATTGCTCAAGATGTGGGTGGCTGTGACGGCATAATCTATGAGATTCCGGATAGTGTTGAATGCATCAGTGAAGGTTTGTACTCGTTGGCATCAGCTTATTTAGTCGATGATAACAATAATTACTTTTCTGATATTGATGGCGTGCTTTTTAATAAAGACAAAACAGTTCTTATTAATTATCCCGGCGGACGTGAGGGAGATACATATGTTGTGCCGGCAGGTGTTAAGGAAATAGGTGAAGATGCTTTTGTTTATTCAGAGATTACAAAGGTTGTTTTGCCTGAAGGGCTTGAAAAAATCGGAGACGCCGCTTTTAATCCGTCGAACTTAAAAGAATTTAATCTCCCCTCAAGCCTTAAAGAAATCGGAGATTATGCTTTTGATACAGATGATAAAATAAAAGCAGTAGTTTTACATAA
>JAZQZO010000326.1:0-1514 GCA_045634065.1 Acutalibacteraceae bacterium | reverse complement strand
GGAGTTGCAGAAGCGGTTTCAATGCCAACAGCCTTCTTGATAAGAACTGCTGCGGGGGGAGTCTTAGTAATGAAAGTGAAGGAACGGTCTGCGTAAACAGTGATGATTACGGGAATGATAAGACCGATGTCGTTCTTGGTTCTTTCGTTGAATTCCTTAGTGAAGTTAGGGATAGATACACCATACTGACCGAGTGCAGGACCAACGGGGGGCTGGGGAGTAGCCTTACCTGCAGGAAGCTGTAACTTGATGTAACCCATAATTTTCTTAGCCATAATATTTACACCTCCAAATGTGGTAATTTAGACGGAAGAATTTAAAAGAATTTTTCTTCCTCCCACGAACTGCTCCAAAATAAGTGGAGCTAAACGAAATAAGGGGCAAGCTTATTCCGCAGAGTCGACATCCTTGGTTTCAACCATGATCGGGATGTCACGCTTGCCGGTATTAGCAAGGACAACGAGAGACTTCTCATCTTCGCTGATCTCCTGAAGGATACCTTCATATCCCTCGAATATACCGGAAACAACCTTAACCTTGTCGCCGAGCTTGAATTTGAATTCCTTACGGCGCTCAACCTGAGCGAATTCAACCTCTTCGTCGGTAAGGGGAGTAGGTTCTGACCCGGGTCCTACAAAGCCCGTAACGCCTGTGATATTTCTGACAACGTGCCAGCTCTCATCAGTCATGGTCATTTTTACGAGAACGTAGCTGGGGAAGACCTTTGTTTCAACGATTTTCTCTTCACCCTTATCGTTTACCACAACTTCGGTGGTAACGGGCACCTGGACGTCGTAGATAAGATGTCCGAGTCCACGGTTTTCAACTATTTTCTCGATGCTGAGTTTTACCTTGTTTTCGTAACCTGTGTAGGTGTGAGCAACATACCATCTGGGACCAAGATTCTTCTCATCAATATTACTCATTTTACCTATTACCTCTTAGCCGATAAGGCCTGCGAGTGAGTTAACAACCCAAGATGCACCCAAGTCAATAAGAGCGATAACGATACATACGGCGAGAACCGTGATAACAACAAGCTTAGTGCTCTTGAAAAGCTCGGTCTTGGAAGTCCAAGAAACCTTCTTAAGCTCACTGACAGTATCCTTACTGAACTTCTTGATTTTGTTCCAAATTCTTACAAACACATTCTCTTTCATTTTGATATCCTCTCGAAATTACTTGCTTTCTTTGTGCAAAGTGTGTTTGCGGCAGAAACGGCAGAACTTCTTAAGCTCAAGTCTGTCAGGATCGTTCTTCTTGTTTTTTTCTGTGTCATAATTTCTCTGCTTGCATTCAGTGCAAACCAATGTAATTTTGACTCTCATAGTATTTCGGCACCTCCTAATAGATTCGGGTATAACCCGTAAAATACCTCCCTCAATGTCGAAGTTGCGCTCGTCCCAGAATAGAGCACACAAAAAAAGCCCTCCGACAGAGGTACGTACATTTTACCACAATATTCTTTTCTTGTCAACGCTTTTTAAAAAATATTTTATAATGTATATTGTTTT
>JAZQZO010000325.1:0-5296 GCA_045634065.1 Acutalibacteraceae bacterium | reverse complement strand
GCTGGGAAGAGCTTCGAGAACAAGGTCAGGGATATGTCTGTGACCTGGATAGCTGGGATGCTGTTTTTCGCAAAGAGTACCAACGGGATTGATAAAGATATAACCGTATTCTTCAGCACCTTCACGCATAGGTGTGTTTGCATAGTCAACAATTAACTGAGCAAAGTTAGCTTTTGCAAGTTCAGCCTGGAAATCAAAACCATCGTTGCCGGCATTGATTTCATCCATAGTCTCGTCCTGTAAGCTGCTGTCAAAAAGACCGATAGCTACAAGTGTTACGTCGGGATTAAGAGCGTAGATGTCTTCGATTAAGATATTCCAGTTTGCAAAGAAATTCTCAAAGCCCTCATTAAGAGCAACGGGAATAGCCTTTATGACTTCGGGGAGACAACCTGCAAGAGAAGCGATGTCAATAAGACTGTCGATTGTCTCTGTTGCTGTGCCGTTATTTTCAAGGACTTCCCTTGCTTTGGTGAAGAATTCTTCGTTATCTGCAACAAGAAGCTCCATCTGTTCAACAACGTGCCAACCTACATATGAACCCCAGTCGTTACCGCCTACATTGAGAGTGATAAGACCGGCTTCTGAAACAGCTTTGCGGATTTCGGGGATACGACTGTCTACTTCTTCCTTGGTGACGGAGTAGAAAAGGAAACGGTCGTTTTCATAGTCGTAATCATCTTCAAAAATATAGCGAAGATCGTTGGTTCTGAAGCCGATACAAGCCATAGGATGATATTTAACGCCCAAATCATCGGCTAATAAAGCACCGTATGAACCCTCAACGCGTTTGAAAGTTGAATCTCTGTGTTCGATATCGCTCCAACCGCTGGCGACGCTGTCACCGAGAAGAACGTATGAACCGTAGTCAAGATGTTTTTTCTCTGTAGCTGCAAAGCAAAGGCTGAGACTTGAAAGAAGAGCGATTGCAAGAACAACTGCAAGAGTGCTTTTTAGAGTCTTTTTCATAATAAAATTACCTCCGATTAATAATATTGCAAATAAAGATACCGATTATTTACTTGCTGATTCTATCATATAAGATTAATTTAGTCAATAAAAATTTACATTTTATTAAAATGTTGACATAAGGATCATAATTTGGTAAAATCAATAAGATAATTGCCGGAATACCACAAAACCATAGGGCAATAAAAGAGAGGACGTTTTATGAAACAGAAAATACTTTCAGCTGCGATAATTATTTTTCTTGTCGCAGTTATTATCGCACAGTGTATCAGCATAAAGAATATCGAAGCCGGCAGAAATCAGCCCGAAGAAGAAGCAACCCAGCAGGTTGATGTAACAGTACCGACAACACAGCCTCAGGTAACAACACAGCCTCAGGCAACTCAGCCTACTCAGCCTACTGAAAATGTTACGCAGAATAATGATGTTACAGCTCCTTCGTACCCTGCCGAAAAGGAAAGCAATAAACCCGAGAGTACGAAAGAGATAATTGATCAATATACACTTCTTGTTGATAAGTTCAAACAGCAGAAGCCTGCCTATAAGAAAAAGGAATATCAGGCACTTCCCGAAGAATATCACAATTTCAGTTCAACTATCAATAAAGCTCTTGATCTTGCAGCCGGTTATATGACAACTGAAGACGAAGCGGAAATTTTAATCAGAGATGCAGGTGCGGAAGAAATCATCAACGATATGCCTATCCACGGCACAGAAAAAGGCTGTGTTCTCACAGATTACGATGCGGTTTCCTGGGCAAAGTGTGAAGATAGGGGCGATGGCACCTATGAGATTTCATTCTCACTCAAAGAGGAGATAAATGCCGAGCCTACTCCGGCAGATTCTCTTGTACCCGTTTCAGCACACGGTGCAGTTCTGCAGCCTATGGCTTTCAATGATATAAAAGCAGAAATTGACAGTATTGCTGCTAAGATTCCGGGTGTTTCTATGAATACCCTTGATCTTTATTATCGTGATAACGTTTTCAGTTGCGTTTATAATCCTGAAACTGATGAGGTGCTTTCAATCACACATCATATCGTAATTGATATTGTTGTAAATATCGATGTTTTCAGCAAAAGCATTGACGGTTCTGCAAGACTTCTCAACGAAATGTTTATTTATGACATAACCTGGTAAATATATTTTACGGTCGCTGTTTTTAAACAGTGACCGTTTTTATGTTTTAAACTATTAAATTTTTTGAGTTTTTTCTATTATATATGTTGCATTGAAAATAAAGTGGTGTTATAATAAATTATTATTTTTTTGAAAACCTATCGCAAGGAGTTGTTTATATATGAATATTGGTATTTACGGTTACGGCAACCTTGGCAGGGGAGTTGAAGATTCAATCAAGAGAAACCCCGATATGAACCTTGTAGCTGTCTTTACACGCAGACCCCCTGAAAGCCTTAAAATTGAAACAGAGGGTGTTCCGGTAGTGTCAGCCGATGATATTATGGACTGGAAAGACAAGATAGATGTTATGATTATCTGTGGCGGCAGTGCTACGGATTTACCTGAAATGACACCTGCACTCGCTGAGCATTTCAATGTTGTGGACTCATACGACAATCATTCATCAATCCCCACACATTTTGCAAATGTTGATGCCAAAGCTAAAGAGGCTTCAACAACAGCTCTTATTTCCTGCGGCTGGGATCCGGGAATGTTTTCACTGAACAGACTTTATGCTTCTTGTGTACTTCCTGACGGAAATGATTACACTTTCTGGGGCAAAGGTGTGTCACAGGGCCACTCCGACGCTATTCGCAGAATTGACGGTGTTATCGATGCAAGACAGTACACAGTACCCGTTGAAGAGGCTATGGAAAGAATAAGAAACGGTGAGACTCCCGAACTCACAGCAAGAGAAAAGCACAAGAGAGAATGCTATGTCGTTGCAGAAGAGGGAGCAGACAAAGACAGAATCAGAGACGAAATCGTCAATATGCCCGCCTACTTCGCACCCTATGATACAACTGTTACTTTCATCACTATGGAAGAAATGAAAGAAAAACACAGCGAGCTTCCCCACGGCGGAAGTGTTATCCGTACCGGTAAAACAGGTAAAGATGATTGCCACAGCCAGGTGATAGAATATAAGTTGACCCTTGACTCAAACCCCGAATTCACCGGCAGTGTACTCACAGCCTATGCAAGAGCAGTTTATCGACTGTCACAAAGAGGTGACTTTGGTTGCAAGAGTGTTTTCGATATCGCTCCTGCTGACCTTTCACTTCAGAGCAGAGACGAGCTTCTTGCTCATATGCTTTAATTCCATTATAACTTAAAGGAACGAAATATTATGTTATGTGAAAATATCGGTGTAAACGGTGCGCATCTGACCTTTGCAGGCAGAGACGTCACCCAACTTGCAGCAAAATACGGCACACCTCTCTATCTTATGGATGAGGACAAAATCAGAAGCAACTGTCGTATCTATAAAAAAGCTATGGCTGAGCACTTCGGCGAGGGCAGTTTCCCTGTCTTTGCAAGTAAGGCGGCTTGCTTCAAGCGCATCTATGAAATTATGAAAGAGGAAAATATGGGCATTGACCTTGTTTCCTCAGGTGAAATCGCAACTGCCGTTAAGGCAGGCTTCCCTATGGAAAACTCCTACTTCCACGGCAACAACAAAACTGACTTTGATATAAACTTCGCTATGGATAGCGGTGTGGGTCACTTTATGGTTGACAATATGTGCGAACTCAAGGCTATCAACGACTTCGCAGGCAAGAGGGGAATCACACAGAAGGTTATCCTCAGACTCACTCCGGGTATCGATCCCCACACCTATGCTGCCGTTGCAACTGGCAAGGTTGACTCAAAGTTCGGTATTGCTATTGAAACAAATCAGGCAGAGGCTTTTGTGAAAGAGGCTAAAGACTTCGAGAATATTGAAATTGTTGGTTATCACTGTCACGTTGGTTCTCAGGTTTTCAACGAAGAGGGCAATGTTTATCTGGAAGCTGCGACCATTATGCTCAAGTTCTTTGCTGATATGTACCATAAATATAATGTAAAGGCTGAGATTCTCAATATGGGCGGTGGCTTTGGTGTGAGATATACCGAAACTGATCCCTATATGGATATTGCCGGCAATATTGAAACTCTCTCAAAGCATATCAAAGATATCGCTGGAAAACTTGATATTCCTACACCTCGCGTACTTATGGAGCCCGGCAGAAGCATTGTGGCTGATGCAGGTATGACCCTTTACAGCGTGGGTACTATTAAAGAAATCACAGGCTATAAGAACTATGTGTCCATCGACGGCGGTATGACAGATAACCCCAGATATGCTCTCTACGGCTCAAAGTACACCGTACTTCTTGCAAATCATATGGGTGAGGACTGCAATTTCAAGGCTGACGTTGCAGGCAGATGCTGCGAGAGCGGAGACATCATTCAGCCTGATGTTCTTATGCCAAAACCCGTGCGCGGTGATATCGTTGCTGTTTGTACCACAGGTGCTTATAACTATTCAATGGCGTCAAACTACAATCGCGTGCCTAGACCTGCGGTTGTTATGCTCAGTGCAGGTGAGGATTATGTTGCGGTTAAGCGTGAAAGTTTTGAAGATCTGATAAGAAATGACATATAAAAAGATAAGGCAGAGATCAAGGTCTCTGCGTTATTTAAACTATGTTTTTTTGTTTGTAATCAGAAAAGGATATGAAGGATAGCTTTGATGAAACCTTTTGTAAGAGCAAGGTTGATAATAGTTGAAACACCTGTGAAAAGTATTGTGAACATTTTAATTCCTCCTTTATAATATATTGATTGTGTTTGCTGTCATATTATAGCAAATAACATATGTGTTTTGCAATATGGAAAAAGAAAAAAATAAAAAAATTAATAATTGTGCAACAAGTTGGTTCTGCGGCTCCGCTGCCGAAGAAACTTCGGCACGAGGAGACCTCACGCGTGAGGTCTCCTCGGAAAGCACCGACGGTGCTTTCGCGGAGCCGCAGAGCATCACATCAGACTGAAAATCATTGATTGAAAAAGCTCAAAAAAACTGAAAAACTTAAGAAAAAACTATTGACAAACCGATGCCTTTATGGTAATATATCTGCACAACAAAGCAGAGCAGCTATGCGTTCTCACCTTACGAATAAGGTTTCGGTAAGGTCAATAGACTAGTTTTTAGTGTATTGGTGCGTGAACGTTACTGCGTTCACGCTTTGATTTTTATGGCGAAAAGCCACGCAATATTTTGGAGGTGTATGAACATCGCTATCAAAGAAATGCAAATCAATGAGGAAATCCGCGATAAGGAACTTCGAGTAATCATGGGTGATGGTGAAGTGCTCGGTAT
>JAZQZO010000324.1:0-3188 GCA_045634065.1 Acutalibacteraceae bacterium | reverse complement strand
TGTTTTTCTCTTGTTTCTTTTGCCTTTTTCTTTGTCTTATCGTTGCCGTCGAAAATCACATCACCGTCAACTGTAATAAGTCCGCTGTCTGCTGTTTCAAGCAAGTTTATACAGCGAAGAAGTGGTGTCTTACCGCTGCGTGATGAGCCGATAATTGATAAAACTTCACCCTCATTAAGAGAAAAGGATACGCCCTTGAGAACCTCGGTTTTGCCGAAGCTTTTTTTGATATCTTTAACTTCAAGTATTGCCATAACCTTCGCCTCCTTATGATTTGAAATAGTCCAGTTTCTTTTCCAGCTTGCCGAAAACAACTGTCAGTAAGCCGTTGAAAATCAGATAGAATAGACCTGTATAGAACAGTGGCCAGAGAAGACCGTCACTCTTAATAAACGCCTGTCCATTCCATATAATCTCATATACCGATATTGTTCTTGCAAGTGAAGTATCTTTTACAAGAGTAATAATTTCGTTACTCATCGGAGGAATTATACGCTTTATAACCTGTAGAAGTATAACTTTAAAAAACACCTGTGTTTTCGTCATACCGAGCACCTGACCGGCTTCATACTGACCCTTTGGTATACTCTCGATACCACCACGGTATATTTCAGAGAAGTAGCAGGCATAATTAATAACAAAGGATATAATAACTGCAACAAAACGATCAAAGCACTCCCATTTTGAAAGCCAACCTATTACACCGTTAAACCAATCAAAAGTGCAAAGCCATTGTTCTAATGCAGTATCCGCAACAAAATCTTCAGCCCACGAGCCTATAAGACCCGGGCCGTAAAATATAACAATAAGCTGAAGCATAAGAGGAGTACCTCTTATAACCCATACAAGACACTTTGAAAAATATTTAACAGGATTAAACTTGCTCATTGAGCCAAAAGCTATAAGAAGACCTAAAGGCAATGCAAGCACCAATGTAAGTAGAAATATTTCCAATGTTTTTCCAAAGCCTTCAAGAAGACTTAATGTAACTGACCAGAGCATATTTATTTACCTTTCTGTTTTATACTGAAACTTTATATCCGCGAAAGAAGTTTATAAGCGACTGAAAGACAGAAGGCATAAAACCTTCTGTCTTTTAAATATTAAACAAAATTTATGCTAATGTAAGTTCGTACTTTTCAGCAAGAGCCTGAAGTGTACCGTCAGCCTTAAGTTCAGCTATTGCTTCATTGACCTTAGCTGTTACATCTGAACCCTTGCGGAATGAAATGCCATATTCTTCTGTTGAAAGCTCAACCGAATAGCCAAGTTCTTCATATGATGTGCCTTCACCTGTCATAGTTGTTGCCATTGTTATATCAATAATGCACGCGTCTGCGGCACCTGATTTAACTTCAAGAAGCGCATCTGACTGGTACTTAACCTCTGTGTAATTAAGACCAGCTGCTTCAGCTGCATCTTTACCTGCTGATCCCTGTTCAACAACGAAAACAAGATCTTTCATACTGTCTGTATCAGGATATTCAGCAAGCTTATCAGCCTTCATTACAACAACCTGAGCATTCTTTACATAAGGTACTGAAACACTTGAATTTTTAAGAGCTTCGTCAGTAATAGTCATACCGTTCCATACACAGTCGATGTTCTTTGTCTGTAATTCGATAAACTTACTGTCCCAATCAGCAATCTCGAAGAATTCAATTTCTACACCAAGCTTTTCACCGACTGCAAGAGCGAATTCTGTGTCAAAACCTGTAAGAATTGTCTTAGCTTCATCTTCGTAGTAGTTCATAGGTGCATAAACTGTCATACCAACAATCATCTTACCCTTTTCCTTTATGTAAGCAAAATCGTCAGTTGTTTCTTCAATTTCACTTGAGGGATCTTCTTCACCAGCTGAAGGATCTACTGTACCGTTTAAATTTGCATCGTCGTTAAGAGAGTCGTTTACATCTGTTTTGTCGCCGCACGCTGCAAGTGTGAAGCAGAGTACAACTGCAAGGATTGCCACGATAATGGCAAGTGTTTTCTTTTTCATAATATTTTCTTCCTTTCGGGATGTTTATTTCAGCGATTTATAATTTCATCGCTTTAGCGTGGTAATATATTAGCACATTACTACAATAATGTCAATAGAGTTTAACAAAATAAAATTCGTCTAAACTAACAAAAGCCTGACAATTATTTCTACAAGTACGACTATTTACATTTATCTTTTGGTGTGATACTATTTTTATAATGAAAATAAAAATCAGGAGGTCAAAATATGAAACTCTATTATGACATTCACGACAAACCTAAGTTCCCGCAACTTGTAATTTATGCTATTCAGCAGTTGCTCGCTATTATGGCTGCAACCCTGGTGGTACCCCTCATAATCGGTCACGAAATGCAGCCTTCTGCAGCTCTCTTAGGTGCGGGTGTGGGTACGTTAGTATATATGCTTTTCACCAGAGGTAAGAGTCCTGTTTTCCTCGGTTCATCCTTTGCGTTTATTGGATCAATGTCTGCAGCCTTCGCAGGCGGCGTATCAGCTGCTCTCGGATATGCAGGTATCATTATGGGCGCAATATTTGCAGGCCTTGTTTATGTTGTTATTGCACTTCTCGTTAAGGCTACAGGTGTGGGTTGGATTGACAAACTTATGCCCAAGCAGGTTATTGGCCCCACAGTTGCAATTATCGGTCTTTCACTCGCCGGTAATGCAATCGGAGACCTTCAGACAGGTGATGTAAGCACAATGGTGGAAGTTGAAGGCAAAATGGTAAGTCAGATGCTCACCAATCCCCTTATTGCAGTTCTTTGCGGTCTTGTTGCTCTCTTTGTAACAATGCTTTGCTCAACCTACGGCAAAAAATCAATTAAACTTATTCCTTTTATCATTGGTATCCTTTCGGGTTACGGCCTGGCTGCAATTTTCACAGTAATCGGTAACAGTGCAGACATTGATGCTCTCAAGGTTATCAATTTTAGTGTTTTCAATGATATGAGTCTTTTCCAGATTCCGAATTTTACTTTCCTGACAGCTATTGACGGTGTGAAAGAAATCGATGCTTCATATGTTGGTACTATTGCAGCTGCATATCTGCCTGTAGCCTTTGTTGTATTTGCAGAGCATATTGCAGACCACAAGAACATCTCATCTATTATTGAAAGAGATCTCCTTAAAGAACCTGGTCTTGATAAGACCCTTTTAGGTGACGGTGTAGGCTCAATGTTCGGTGCAT
>JAZQZO010000323.1:0-2936 GCA_045634065.1 Acutalibacteraceae bacterium | reverse complement strand
TGAGCGCGGTGCGGCCCATATCCAATCCACCTTCAACAACACAATCGTTACCATCACTGATTTACAGGGTAACGCCGTGTCATGGGCAAGTGCCGGTGAAATGGGCTTCAGAGGCTCAAGAAAATCCACTCCCTTTGCTGCTCAGACCGCTGCTGAAACAGCTGCCAAGGCTGCAATCGAACACGGAATGAAGACCGTTGAAGTATATGTTAAGGGCCCCGGCCAGGGTCGTGAAGCTGCTATCAGAGCTTTACAGACTGCAGGTCTCGATGTAACAATGATCAAAGACGTTACACCTATTCCTCACAATGGCTGCCGTCCCCCCAAGAGAAGACGTGTATAATTACAATAGGAGGTAAAGCGACATGGCAAAGAATAGAGAACCTATTGCAAAGCGCTGTAAGGCTTTAGATCTTTCTCCTGCAGTTATGGGTTATTCCAAGAAGCAGACAAACCGCAATCCCGGCGGTAAAATGAAGAAAAAGAAGAGCGAATACGGCTTACAGCTTAACGAAAAGCAGAAGGTTAAGTTCATTTACGGTATTCTTGAAAAGCAGTTCCGTAATTACTATGAGAAGGCTGTTAAGGCTCCCGGTAAGACCGGTGACAACCTTTTAATCTTAGTTGAGCGCCGTCTTGATAACGTTGTATTCCGCCTTGGTTTTGCAGCTACACGCCGTCAGGCTCGTCAGCTTGTAACCCATTCCCACTTTACAGTTAACGGTAAGAAGGTAAACATCCCCTCATACCTTGTAAAGGCAGGCGACGTTATCGAAGTTGCTACTAAGAGCCGTTCATCAGTTCTCTTCGAGAGCCTCACAGGTTCCGACGCACCTGTAGTTCTCACTCCCGCATGGATGGAAAGAGCTAAGAACGAACTCAAGGGTACAATCAACCACATTCCCGCTCGTGAAGAGATAGATACTCCCGTTGAAGAGCATCTTATCGTCGAGCTCTATTCTAAGTAATAGACTAGTTTTAACGTAAAACACATCCACAAATAAGTAAGGAGGGTTTTGCATGATAGGCATTGAAAAGCCCAGAATCGAAACTGCAGAATTAGCAGCTGACGGTACCTACGGCAAGATTATCGTTGAACCGTTAGAGCGTGGCTACGGCGTGACATTAGGCAACAGCCTTAGAAGAATTCTTCTCTCATCACTTCCCGGCTATGCAATTACAAGCGTGAAAATTGATGGCGTACTTCATGAATTTTCAACTATCCCCGGCGTAAAAGAGGATGTTACTGAAATTATTCTTAATCTTAAGAACGTCATTCTTAAAATTCACGGTGACGGACCCAAAACAGTATACATTGATGCAAGCGGTGAAGGCGAAGTTGTAGCCGGCGACATCAAGTGTGACTCAGAGGTTGAAATCATCAATACTGATTATCACATCTGTACTCTTGACAAGGATGCAAGCATCAACATGGAGCTTACAGTTAACAAGGGTCGTGGATATGTATCAGCAGAGCAGAACAAAAAGCTCATGCAGCCTGTTATCGGTGTAATTGCTATTGACTCAATTTACACACCGATTCTCAAGGCAAATTACACAATTGACGACATGCGTGTTGGCCAGGATATCGGTTTTGACAAGCTCACACTTGAAGTTTGGACAAACGGAACCATTTCAGCAATTGATGCTGTTTCCCTCGGTGCCAAGTTTCTCAACGAACATCTCGCTCTGTTCAGCGACCTCTCAGGTGAGGCATACGACACAGAGATTATGGTCGACAGAGACACCGACAACAATACAAAGATTCTCGAGATGACTATTGAGGAACTTGACTTATCAGTACGCTCATTCAACTGTCTGAAGCGTGCAGGTATCAATACAGTGGAAGACTTAATAAACAAGACTGAAGACGATATGATGAAGGTACGTAACCTTGGTAAGAAGTCTCTTGATGAAGTTATCAATAAGCTTCATTCATTCGGTCTTGATCTTCACAACGAAGGCGAATAATTATCTAACGGTAAAGGAGTGATTTCAAATGGCAGGTACCAGAAAGCTCGGCAGAACAAGCGATCACAGAAACGCTATGCTCAGAGGAATGGTAACTTATCTCTTAGAGAAAGGCAGCATTGAAACCACCGTTACAAGGGCTAAGGAAGTTCGTTCCATGGCTGAGAAAATGATTACTCTCGGTAAGGAAGACAACCTTCACAACAAGCGTCAGGCTCTTGCATACATCACCAAGAGAGATGTTGTTAACAAGCTTTTCGCTGAAATCAGCCCCAAGTATAAGGAAGTTAACGGCGGCTACTGCCGTATTATCAAAACAGGTCCCCGTCGTGGCGATGCTGCAGAAATGTGCATTATCGAGCTTGTTTAATTGATAATACAGTTATTAGACTCACAAGAAGCTGTATCCCTCAGGATACAGCTTCTTTTTTTGCAAATTTATGCACAGATATGAATAATTATAACATTTTTATGCAAGTGTTACAAAGGAAGAATGTTGTAAAGATACAATATTTTACTTGACAAAAGTACTGTAAATATTATATAATTGATGAGCAAATAATTTTAAACGGAGGAAAACAAAATGAAAAAAATTCTCGCATTAGCTCTTGCTGTTCTTATGCTCTTTGCATTTGCAGCTTGCGGCGACAAGACAAAGACAGATGCAACTCCCACAGACGCTTCTAAGATGACAATGGGTACAGGCGGTACAGGCGGTACATACTACGCTTACGGTAACGCTCTCGGTAACCAGATCAAGACATCAACAGGTATCAGCATAAGCGTTGTTCCCACAGACGGTTCAAAGGCTAACATCCTTGGCATCGTAGCAGGTGACTATCAGCTCGCTACAGTTCAGTCAGACGTTATGTCATACGCATGGGAAGGCTCACGTTCATTCGAAGCAGAAGGCAAGATTGAAGACTTCCGCGTAATTGCAGGTCTCTATGCTGAAGCTGTTCAGC
>JAZQZO010000322.1:0-1718 GCA_045634065.1 Acutalibacteraceae bacterium | reverse complement strand
ACTCTGTTCAGGTTCGCTAATAAAGAATCCTTGAGCTTCGTTTCTAACAAATCTTGTTCGGTTTTTAATAAGCATTTCAAGTCACCGTTACTCCTAGGCGGTGAAGGTTGACGGTCCTCTCCTATCCGTCTGCCGATGCATTCTACCCTCGGTTCCTGCATATATCTGCAGGACTTTTCTTTTTTAAAAAGTATTTGATTTCAGATTATAACTTGACAAAACCTTTATTTATGAAAGTGATTTGATATTTAGCATAACTAGCTGTTTTTGTAAGCTAAAGTTTGCTTATTTGTTGTATTTGTAATGAAAAATATAACTTTTATAAATTACAGATATAATAAAAACAATTAAGCTTATATGTATTCCCAATATGAGTGTAAATATTAAATAAAAAACAAAAATCAACTTTACAAAAAACTATTGAATTTCACTCTAATATATGGTATAATAACTTATTATGTTATTAAGTGATTTTTCACATACAGAGAGGCATTAAAATGAAAAGACAGCTTATTAGAGAAATTTATCAGTCACCCGAGAGCTTTGGCGGTAAAACTGTTACCGTCGGCGGCTGGGTGAGAAACCTTAGAGATTCAAAGGCATTTGGCTTTATCGATCTCAACGATGGTTCATACTTCAAGAGCGTTCAGGTGGTATTCGAGCGTGAAATCATAAATAATTATGACGAGATTGCAGGTCAAAATGTTGGCGCAGCTCTCGTTGTTACAGGTGTGCTTACACTTACTCCCGGCGCAAAACAGCCTTTCGAGCTTAAGGCAACGGAGATTGCAGTTGAGGGAACATCTACTCCTGATTATCCCCTTCAGCCCAAGCGCCACACAGTTGAATATCTTCGTGAACAGGCATACCTTCGTCCAAGAACAAATCTTTTCTCTGCAGTTTTCAGAGTAAGAAGCGAGGTTGCTTACGCAATTCATTCCTTCTTTAACAGTCGCGGATTTGTTTATGTTCATACTCCAATCGTTACTTGCTCTGATGCAGAGGGCGCAGGCGAGATGTTCAGAGTTACAACTCTTGATCTTGATAATCCTCCCAGAACAGAGGACGGCCAGATTGACTATAGCAAAGACTTCTTCGGCAAGAGTGCAAACCTTACTGTTTCAGGTCAGCTCGAAGGAGAAACCTATGCTATGGCATTTGGTAACATCTACACATTTGGCCCTACATTCCGTGCGGAAAACTCTAACACAGCGCGTCACGCAGCAGAGTTCTGGATGATTGAGCCTGAAATTGCTTTCGCTGATCTTAACGATGATATGGAGCTTGCTTGGGACATGATCAAGTACATTATCAATCACGTTATGGACAACTGCCAGGCAGAGCTTCAGTTCTTCAACCAGTTTGTTGACAAGACTCTTCTTGACAGACTTACAACCCTTCGCAATGCAGATTACGCAAAGGTAACATACACCGAGGCTATTGAAGTTCTTTCCAAGTCCGGCGCTGATTTCAAGTATCCTGTTTATTGGGGCGTTGATCTTCAGACCGAGCATGAACGCTACCTCACAGAGCAGGTTTACAAGAAGCCTATCTTCCTTATCGACTATCCCAAGGACATTAAGGCGTTCTATATGCGTCTCAACGACGACGGCAAGACTGTTGCTGCAATGGACCTTCTTGTTCCCGGTGTTGGCGAAATTATTGGTGGTTCACAGCGTGAGGAAAGACTTGATGTTCTTAAGGCGCGTATGGCAGAG
>JAZQZO010000321.1:0-1719 GCA_045634065.1 Acutalibacteraceae bacterium | reverse complement strand
TACTTACCGAAGTCAACGAGCCAGTCGCCTGTAAGAAAGCCTCTCTTGATTTCGGGGGCTAATTCTTCACAGCGCTTAACTGTAAAGTGGTTGAAGGATGAGAAGATAATCTTATCCTCAAGACCGAACTCCTTAATCATATCAATTGTTCGTTTTTCAATTGTGGGATATTCATATACACTTGTCTTAAGTTCGATGTTGGTGATAATGTCGGTATCTTTCACAAGTTCGAAATATTCTCTGAGAGTAGGTATGGGATTAATACCGTACTGACCGACAAAGGTTGCAGAAGCATCAAGTTTCTTGAGTTCTTCCAAAGTCATATCTTTGACAAGACCCTCACCGTTAGTGGTACGCTTGACATCTTCATCGTGAATGATAACAAGCTCATTATCTTTTGTAAGGTGTACATCAAGTTCGATGCCGTCTACACCTATTTCAACTGCTTTTTCAAAAGCAATCATTGTATTTTCGGGGTACTTACCGCTGAAGCCTCTATGGGCAAAAATCTTTGACATAGGTTTTCTCTTCTTTCTTTAATTTATTTGCTCGCCGCGTGGCATTACTTTTTTCTATCGCGGTTAACCTCTCCGTCAGACCTTCGGTCTGCCACCTATCCTTTCAGGCGAGGCAAGACGAATCAAAAACGCGATGATTTTACATATCAAACAAACTTATCTGTCTTGTCTCAGGCAGACTACCGAATGCACCTACCTGCTTGAGAGCTTCAATGACAGATGATGATGCACCTGCTCTCTGAGCAAAGTCGTCAACAGAAACGAACTCATCCACACCCTCTCTTGCTTTGGCAAGGGCAATAGCAGCGTTTTCACCAACACCACTCATAGCACCGAAAGGCATACGGATTTTACCGTCTTCTATTTTATAAACAGTAGCATCTGATTTATAGATATCAATCGGCAGGAACTCTACACCTCTCGCCATCATTTCATTAACAACCTGAAGCGACGGGTACATATTGATTTCTTTAGGCAGAGCTTCTTTGCCTCGTCTCTTGATATCAGCCATTAAATCTTTAACGGCTTGTCTGCCCTTGAGCACTGTAGCAGCATCGATATCGTCACCACGCACTGTCATAAATGCAGCGTAATATTCAAGAGGGTAATATATCTTATACCAACCCAAACGAAGTGCAGCACTAACATATGCCGCAGCGTGAGCCTTCGGGAACATATATTTGATTTTCATACAGGAGTCAATGTACCACTGCTCAACACCGTTTTCTTTCATAGTGTCGATATGCTCCTGGGTCAGAAGCTTTGTAGCGTTACCTTTACGGACAATTTCCATAATTTTGAATGCCACAGCAGGTTCAACGCCCTTATGCATAAGATAAACCATAATATTGTCTCGAGTACCGATAACCTCTGAAATTGTGCAGATACCGTCACGGATAAGATCCTGAGCATTACCCAGCCATACGTCGGTACCGTGAGAAAGACCCGAAACCTGTAAAAGGTCGGAGAAATTCTTAGGCTTTGTATCAAGAAGCATCTGTATAACGAAAGGTGTACCCATTTCGGGAATTGACAGTGTACCCAGAGGGCAGTCAATATCTTCAGGTGTAACACCAAGAGGTTCGGTGCCTGCAACAAGCTCATAGACCTTGGGGTCGCAGATATCCGTATCCATTGCAGGTATACCGGTAAGGTCTTCAAGGTGCTTATAAAGTGAGGGCACATCATGACCCAGGTTATC
>JAZQZO010000320.1:0-7603 GCA_045634065.1 Acutalibacteraceae bacterium | reverse complement strand
GATTTCACGGAGCCGTATTAGGCTAAAACCCACCGATACCAACAAGATGTCGGTGGCTTGATTATTAATACTGCAAATCAGTAATATACATATAGTTGTCAAGAACGGCTTTACCTTTAGCTGACATACCTACAATGCTACCGTCTTTGATGTTGATATCAAGATGCATAAACTGGTCAAGCTCCACGATCTCATTGGTTGTGGGGTTATATATAAGCTCTGCTGTGCAATCGTAATAGGTAACATCAAAGTCAACATTTTTGATAATGAATTTAACGGTGGGGTCATTCTGCAGGGTATCTCGTACAGAGGCCATTGCAATAGGCGTGAACATTGAACCGACATAGCTGTCGCAAGTTGAGGCAGATCCGGGAGGTTCGCTGTTATATTCATCTTTGAGCTCAATGACAATTTTTATATTGCCGTCAGGAAGCTCGGTGCAGGTTGCAGTTTCGATAGCACTTGCATCTGTGAGCATACAACCTTTTTCGTTCTGATAAATGGGAAACCATTCCATTGTGCCGCCCTTTTCCATCATTTCAGGAGAGCCTTTGGCGTCTTCTTCGCTTTTGAAGAAATGTGAAGCAAGTGGAAGAATCTTATTGAAAGCTTTGCCTTCAAACTGAGCTTTTTCTTCAGGAATGTGCTGCCACTCTATTTTTTTGAAGCCGGGCTTTGAATCTTTTGCTTTATTCACAACCTCAGAGTACTTTGCAAGAATTTCTTCGTTGCTTTGAGGTAAAGTACTATCATTCGAGCTGTTTTCTTTTTGTACTGTGGTATCTTCATCTGAAGGGGCGTCAGGCTGAGTTGCCTGTGGTTGTGTAACTGTGGGTGTTGTAACAACGGGAACTGTAGTAGTGACTTCTGTTGGCTGCTGTACCTGTACTGCGGGAAGGTTAGCATCCATAGTTCCTTCAACGGCGACTTCTGTAGGTAACATAAGACCGAGAACGGCAGAGAGCAGACAGAAAACTGCAGCAAGAAGAGCTGCAAAAATTAAATCGTTTTTTTTCATAATGTTTCTCCTTCAAAATTATTATAGAACAATATTATCACTGACAAAATAAAAAGTCAATAAAAAAGAGATGGCGTTAACCATCTCTTTGATTTTTTATGCTGCGTCTGCCTGAACTGAAGGTCCGGGAGTAGCTGTTTTCTTTTCGCTGAGCTTCTGAAGAATTATAACAACAGCGATAAGAAGAATACCTGATGCGTCAGTTGCAAGACCGGGGATAATACTGAGAAGACCGCCGCCGAGAAGCATAAGTCTCTGCCACCAGGGAGTTTTCACAAACATATAACCTTCCATACCTGCAGATACTGCGAAGATACCGATGAGAGCTGTGATTACGATCAGAACCACATCATACCAGGCAGCATCGATGAGAAGCATCTCTGGGCTGTATGCAAAAATGTAAGGTACGATAAACGCTGTGATAGCAAGACGTGTAGCCGTGACACCTGTTTTCATCGGGTTTGATTTTGCAATAGCCGAACCTGCATAGGCCGCAAGAGCAACCGGCGGGGTGATGTCTGCAACAATGCCAAAGTAGAAAACAAACATATGAGCTGCAAGAACGGGAAGCCCCATCTTAATGAGGATAGGAGCTGTGATAGTTGCCATAATAACGTAGTTAGCAGTTGTGGGTACACCCATACCAAGGACGATACAGCATATCATTGTAAGGAAGAGGGCAAGGAACATACTGTTTTCCGCGATAGGTACCAGAGTGTTGATAAGAATCTGACCGAGAGCTGTCATAGTAACAACACCTGAGATGAGACCTGCCATACCGCAAGCAACCGCAACACCTACAGTGTTCTTTGCTCCGCTTTCAAGAGAATCGATCACAACCTTCGGGGTAAGTGTTGCTGAATCTTTTGTTAAGAATGAGAGCATTACGCAAGCTATCATTGATACGAGAATCGCTGTGCTCATATTTGCCTGGCCGAAAGGAAGCCATAAGCCTAAAAGAACAGCTACGGGAATAACGGGAATAACAACTTTCCACGCAGTCTTTTTATTGAGCTTTTTGGGTACCAATGAAACTATAAGTGAACCAAGAATAGCAAAGCAAGCTGAAAGACCTGCGCTGAAGTAGTTCATAGCAATAACAAGAACGATAATGGGAAGAAGAAGATAACCGTTCTTGAGAATGAGCTTGAAGAAGTTGGGAATTGCATCTTTGGGAAGACCCTTAAGACCGAGTTTCTTAGCTTCAAAGTGAATCATCATAAAAATGCCTGTGAAGTAGAGCACTGCGGGAAGAATAGCTGTAACTGCAATAGTTGAATAAGGAGTCTCTGTAATTTCTGACATAAGGAAGGCAGCCGCACCCATAATAGGAGGCATTATCTGCCCGCCGGTTGAAGCTGCAGCTTCAACTGCTGCTGCGAATTCGGGCTTGTAGCCTGTCTTTTTCATCATAGGAATGGTGATAGAACCTGAACCTACAGTGTTGGCAACGCTTGAGCCTGAATACATACCCTCAAGGGCGCTTGAAATAACTGCGACCTTAGCAGGACCACCGATTGATGAACCTGCGATTGAGTTTGCAAGATCAACGAAGAACGTGCCGATACCTGTCTTTTCAAGGAGGGCACCGAGGATTATAAACAGTACAATGAAGGTAGTACAAACATAAACGGGAGTGGAGAAGAGACCATTTGATACATCGTAGAAAAGACCGTACATAAGGCTTCTCAGAGCAGTGTCGGGGTTTTTGCTTATAGCATTGAAGGTTGCGTAAGCGACAAATAAACCTGCGACTATGATAATGGGCCAACCTACGGCTCTTCGGCAGAGTTCAACGAGAATAAGAATTGCCACAAGAGCAACAATTATCTGAAGAGTACCGATTCGGCGTGACATAAAGATGATATCTTCCTGGAAGATGGTGTAATAGAGGAATGAGCCGGCTCCGACAATGGAGAGGATTATGTCATAGAAGGGTACATAGTTGATTCTTTTAGTCTGCTTTTTGTATGCGGGAAAAATGAGGAATCCTATGAATACAATAAAAGCAAGGAAAGTCGTGAGCTTGGTATATTTTGTGGCGTTCTGGAAAACGAGAGCCATTGAAATCATATACACGCTGAAAAGAGACATAATAGCAGTGATTACTGTCTTTCTCCAACCTGTGAAAATTCTTATGTTACTTTCTCGGTCGAATTCTGCCATAATGGCATCGGCATCAATAGCTTCATCTTCTGTCTGAAGGGGAATTTTATTTTCGTCCACAGTTTTACCTCCTTTTAGTTTTATATTTACTTACTTAAAACTCAAAATAAATGCTGCAGGTTTATTGCAGCATTTATTTGAAGTAATTATTTACTTATTTAACTGCGAAAGGAACTTATGCGATAACGCCGATTTCCTGGTAGTATTTTTCAGCACCGGGATGAAGAGGAACATTGCCGATTGCAGCAGCTGCTGTATCTTTGCTCATTTCCTTACCCTTAGGGTGTGCTACAGCGATTTCGTGCTGTTTTTCCCAAAGATCTTTTGTGATCTGGTAAACCTGATCTTCACTCATATCGTTTGTAACGATGAATGTAGCCATAATAGCAACTGTTGCAGCTGTTTCGTCATCTGAGATGAAAGCATAGTCAGCGCTTGAGTATTCGTGTTTAGCATAGAAGGGATAATCATTCATAAGTTTAGCGATTACATCTTCACCAAGGTCAACAGCAACGATGTCTGTTGAAGTAGCAAGGTCTGAAACTGCGGGAGTGGGAGTGCCTGCTGTGATGAATGCAGCATCGATAGCACCGTCTTTAAGAAGAGTAGCTGCGTCGCCGAATGAAGCAGCAGTCTTATTGATATCCTTGTCAATATCAAGACCTGCAGCAGCGAGAATCTGAGTTGCATTGTAGTAAACGCCTGAACCTGCGTCGCCAACTGCTACGTTCTTGCCTTTAAGGTCAGCGATTGACTTGATGCCTGAAGCCTTAGTTGCGATAACCTGGCAAACTTCAGCATAGATACAACCAACTGCTGAGAAGCAAGTGATAGGAGCTGCAAAGCCGTTTGTGCCTTCGTAAGCGTAGTTCATAACGTCGTTCTGTACGATAGCAAACTGAGCTTCACCGTCTTCGATCATTTCAATGTTAGCCTGTGAACCGCCTGTTGCCTGAACAACGAACTTATAGTCGTCTGTGCTGAGTACCTGACCTGCTGCTGTTGTGAAAGCATAATAAGTACCCTGGTTGCCACCGGTACCTGTAACGATATTTGCGATAACCTTTGATTCGGGAGCTTCATCATTGCCACCGTTTGTTGTGTTTGTGTCATCTCCGTTGCCGCCGCAAGCTGCAAGTGTAAAGAGCATAAGGGCTGCAAGAAGAACTGCGAGAATCTTTTTCATTTGTGTCTGTACCTCCGTTTATGTTTTTTGTTTCCTTCATATTTATATAGAAAGAATGATGATATAATTGTAATATATTTACAATGTAATTGTCAAGAGGATAAGCGTAATCTTAACAAAAAAATAACGGCGCTATGTATAAATATTAGTTTTAAGCAGAAAAAACTTATAAAAGTGTGTATAGAAGCATTAAATTTTGTAAATATTAACAAATTCGATAAATTTTCAGTGTAGAATAATTATAATGAACACAATGGAGGAATGTATATGAAAAAACTTGGTTTCGGTTGTATGCGACTGCCTTTAAAAAATAAAAAAATAGGTGGTAGCGTTGATCTTGAAAGAACAAAAGAAATGGTTGACGCTTATCTCAGTGAAGGCTTTACTTATTTCGATACAGCTTATATGTACCACGACGGCAGAAGTGAAAGAAGTATGAGAGAGACTCTCGTTAAAAGACATTCCAGAGATAGTTTTCTTCTTGCAGATAAAATGCCTGTGGGTATGCTTGTTATAAAAGGTGACACCGGCAGAATATTCCGTCATCAGCTCAAAAGATGCGGTGTGGAATATTTCGACTATTACCTGCTTCACGCACTGAATGCCAAATATCTTGAAAAGGCTGAGAAGCTGGGTGTATTCCAATATCTTCTTGACAAAAAGGCTGAGGGCAAAATCAAAAAACTTGGCTTCTCATTCCACGACTCTGCCGAAGTTCTTGACAGAATACTCACAAGGCATCCGGAAATGGAATTTGTTCAGCTTCAGATAAATTATCTTGACTGGGAAGACAGTAATGTGCAGTCACGTCTTTGCTATGAGGTTGCAAGAAAACACGGTAAGGATATTATTGTTATGGAGCCGGTAAAAGGCGGTAAACTTGCCAATGTACCTGAAAAGGTTGAGACTCTCTTTAAGCAGGTACATCCCGATTGGTCGGTGGCTTCCTGGGCAGTGAGATTCACCGCAGGTTTAGACGGTGTTATTTGCGTGCTCAGCGGTATGTCGAATTTGGAACAACTCAAAGATAATATGAGTTATACAAAAGAATTTGAACCTCTCGGAGAAAGAGAGCTGAATCTCCTTAAAACTGCGGCAGGAATTATCAACGACAAAGAAAGCGTGCCTTGCACTTGCTGCAGATATTGCACAGCAGGTTGTCCTGCTGATATTCCCATTCCAGAATATTTTACGGCTTATAATAAAAAGTTGGCTGGGGACGAGGATTATAAGGAATATTTTCTTGCAAATACCGACAAAAAAGGCAGAGCTGATGAATGTATAAAATGCAGAAAGTGTGAACAGAGCTGTCCTCAGCACATAGATATAGTGAATAAACTCGAACTGATCAAAGACCTGATATGATATTTTTTATGTGAATCATCTGTGCAGGATATAAAATCATTGACATTTTTAGATTGTTGTTATATGATAAAAGTTAACAACAAAACCTTGATATAACCATTGGGTTTTGAAAATATACAGTAAAGGAGTTTTACTTGTGGAAAAAATTGTTTATGTTATTCCTTTCATAGGTGTTTTAGGTATGTTTTTTGCTTTATACCTGGCTATGAAAATTAACAAGCAGGATCCCGGTACCGAGAGAATGAAAGAAATCTCTGCGGCTATTCACGGAGGTGCAAAAGCATTCCTGTTTGCTGAATACAGAATCCTGGTGTTCTATGTTCTTGTGCTTTTTGCTGCTATTGGTTGTTGTCTTTCCTGGGGTACTGCAGTCAGCTTTTTAGTTGGTGCCCTCTTCTCGGTTGGAGCAGGTTATTTCGGTATGACTGTTGCAACAAAGGCGAATGTCAGAACAGCTCAGGCTGCCGCTAAAGGTGGTATGAAGAAGGCTCTTTCAGTTGCTTTCTCAGGCGGTGCAGTTATGGGTATGAGCGTTGTAGGTGTCGGTATTCTTGGTATTTCGATTATCTATATTATTACAAAAGATGCAGATGTGCTCTTCGGCTTCAGCCTCGGTGCTTCATCAATTGCACTTTTTGCACGTGTTGGTGGCGGTATTTATACAAAGGCTGCTGACGTTGGTGCAGACCTTGTCGGTAAGGTTGAGGCAGGTATTCCTGAAGACGATCCCAGAAACCCCGCAGTTATTGCAGATAACGTAGGTGATAATGTAGGTGACGTTGCAGGTATGGGCGCTGACCTTTTTGAAAGCTATGCAGGTGCAGTCATCTCAGCTATTTCACTCGGTATTGCAGCTTTTGCTCAAGGCACAAATCCCTCAATAGGTCCTCTCTATCCTCTTTATATTGCTGCTATCGGTGTTATTGCTTCAATTCTTGCCACATTCCTTGTTCGTGGCGGAAAATCAGATCCTCACAAGTCACTTAAGGTGGCAACAAATGCTTCATCTATCGTTGTTATGATAGCCGGTATTGCACTCAGTAAGTATATGTTCGGTTCATTCAAATATGGCTTCGCTGTTTTTGCAGGTATTCTCGTAGGTATCCTTATCGGTTCACTCACAGAGGTTTATACTTCAGATGCTTATAAATCTGTAAGAAAGATTGCAGAACAGTCAGAAACTGGTACGGCAACAAATATCATTTCCGGTATCGCTGTAGGTCTTCGTTCAACAGCAACTCCAATTCTTCTTATCTGTGTAGCTATCTTCGTTTCATACTTCTGCTGCAAGAGCGAGTTTACAGGTACAGGTATCTACGGCGTTGCACTTGCTGCCGTTGGTATGCTTTCAACAACAGGTATCACAGTTGCAGTTGATGCATACGGTCCCATTGCAGACAACGCAGGCGGTATTGCTGAAATGGCAGGCCTTGATGAAAGTGTAAGAGAAATCACAGACAAGCTCGACTCAGTCGGCAATACAACAGCGGCTATCGGTAAAGGCTTTGCTATCGGCTCGGCAGCACTCACTGCTCTTGCACTGTTCTTCTCATATTCACAGGCTGTAAACCTGGAAGAGACAGGCATAGATCTTCTTGACTATCAGGTAGTTATCGGTCTTCTTATCGGCGGTGTTCTTCCCTTTGTATTCTCAGCTTTCACTATGGAATCAGTAAGCCGTGCGGCATACGAAATGATTGAACAAGTACGCCGTCAGTTCAAGACTATTCCCGGTATTCTCGAAGGCAAGGCTAAGCCGGACTATGAAACTTGCGTTGCTATTTCAACAACAGCGGCACTTAAGGAAATGATAGTTCCCGGTGTGCTTGCAGTAGTGTCACCCTTACTCGTCGGCTGTATACTTGGTG